>JAVQWE010000493.1:0-2420 GCA_033579175.1 Phycisphaerales bacterium
AAGTGGTGCTGCACCATGTCAGCGAAGGATGGAAAGTCGCCCCGCAAATCGCCGCGGCGCAAGTGCCCTGCAGCGTCATCGTCATTGACTCCCCCGGCGGCAAACCCGAGGCCAAAGACCTTTCCTTCCAGACCGGCAGAATCCTTGATGAGGCCGGTGTGCTCGTCGGCTTTCATTCCGACGACCCGATTACCGATTCCCGCCTGTTCCTGCGTTCGGCCGCATTGAGCGTGCGGGCGGGCATGAAGCGGGATCGCGCCCTTTACGCCTTGACCATGGCCGGCGCGATCATGCTTGATCTGCAGGATCGGATCGGTTCGCTGGAACCGGGGAAAGATGCCGACCTTGTGATCCTCTCCGGCGACCCGCTCAGCGTGTATACCCACGTGCTGGAAACCTGGGTCGAGGGAAACAAGGTATTCGATCGCACCGATGAAAGAGATCGACTCATGGCCGTCGGCGGCTACGGGGCCGGTCGCGATCAGGTCTTCTTCACCGAATGCTGCCTGGGGGAGGGACGATGAGGCTGCTCCGCAATCCGATTCTTGTCGGCGTGGCGGTCGGCTGCGGCATTCGCATCCGAGCGGGTGGAGGTTCTGGCGTGGTCGGGCGGTGTCTGGCGTGGCTCGTGACGCTCCTGGCCTGCGGGATTGCGTCGGGAGAGGTATCGCTGGCGGTCCGGGGTGGAACCATCCATACCATGGCCGGCCCACCGATTTCCGATGGCGTCATCCTCATTGAAAACGGCAAGATTGCCCGGGTGGGATCGGCAAGCGAGGTGGCCATCCCGGCGGGGGTCCGCACGATTGAGGCGAAGGTGGTCGTGCCCGGCCTGATCGATGCCCACACGATCGTCGGGCTGCAGGGGTACGAAAATGAGCCCCGCGAGAACGACGTTCTCGACCGCACCGGTCCGTTCCAGCCCGAGCTGCGCGCGGTGGACGCCTTCAACTGCCAGGAACGACTGCTGGAATGGGTTCGCGGATTCGGCGTGACCACGATTCACACCGGTCCGGCGCCGCAGGCTTTGAGCGGTGGTCAGACGGCGGTTTTCAAGACCTTCGGCCAGACCGTGGAAGATTGCCTTCTGAAGCCCGACGCAATGGTCAGCATCACCCTCGGTCCTTCGGGACTGGTGCGCGAGACCCCCTCGGCGGCGTCGGCGGCGCCGGCAGGGAAGTCGCCCGGAACCCGCGCCAAGCAGATGGCCATGCTGCGGCAGGAGCTGATCCGGGCCGGTGAATACGAAGCCCGGCGCAGCCGCGCCGCCGCAACAACGGCCCCGTCCGCTGACGACGCCGAGGGCAAGTCCACCGCCCGCGACTTGCGTCTGGAAGTTCTCGTCGAGGTGCTGAAGAAGCGCAAACCGCTGCTGATCACCGCACAACGGTCTCAGGACATCCTTCTGGCCCTGAAGCTCAAGGAGGAGTTTGATCTGAAGATCGTGCTCGATCTGGCGGAGGAAAGTTACCTGCTGCTGGATCAGATCAAGGCTGCCGGTGTGCCCGTGATCATTCACCCCACCATGAAGCGGGCATTCGAAGACAGTGAGAACCTGAGCATGGAAACGGCGGCGAAGCTCAAGGCTGCCGGGATTCCCTTTGCATTCCAGAGCGGGTACGAAAGCTATGTCCCCAAGACCCGTGTGGTGCTGTTTGAGGCAGCCGTCGCCGCCGCGAACGGCCTGAAATTCGAGGACGCACTGGCGGCACTGACGATCGTGCCGGCGCAGATCCTGGGGATTGCCGAGCGGGTGGGATCGATTGAGGTCGGCAAGGACGCCGATCTGGCGTTGTTCGACGGCGACCCGTTCGAGTACACCACCCATTGCGTCGCGACGCTCATCGACGGCAGGATCGTCCACGACGCACCGCGGTAGGCGTAGCTCCTCCGAAGGTACACCGGCGGGGATTTCCACGATATGATGTGAGGTCTTCCAACCGCTTTAGAAGGTGGCCATGAGTGAATCGCGCGACCAGAGGCTTCAAACCATCGCCCTGCTGGGCACTTATGTGCCCCGCCAGTGCGGAATTGCCACTTTCACCAAGGACCTTCGCGACGCCCTGGCTGCTCAACTGGGACAGAATGAAACCACCGTGCTGGCCGTGGATGATCAACGAGGCGGCTATGCCTACCCCCCGGAAGTTCGCACACAGATCGCCCAGCATCGGCAGGCCGAATACGTCAACGCGGCCGACCTGCTGAACATCAACCAGATCGACGTCGTTTCGGTGCAGCACGAATTCGGGATTTACGGAGGGCGCGATGGCAGCCTGGTGCTGGAGCTGATGCGTCGGCTGCGGATGCCCATTATCACAACACTGCACACGGTTCTGGGCGAACCAACCCCTGAGCAGCGCGCGGTCATGCGCGAGCTGGGCCGACTGTCTGACCGGCTGGTTGTGATGAGCCGGCGCGGG
>JAVQWE010000494.1:0-2414 GCA_033579175.1 Phycisphaerales bacterium
TACGACGCGTCGGAATCGCGGTTCGAAATTCTCCATTTTTCCGCAAAATACGCCACCGCGGCATGCAACCGGGATTTTACCGTCCCTAACGGAATATTAAGAATCTCACTGATCTGCCGGTAGGCAAACCCGTGAAAATAGGCCAAAAGCAGGATTTCCCGCAGATGTTCGGGCATGGCTGCCACCGTCCGCTGAACCTGAGAGCCCAGCTCAGCCCGCTGCATCGGTTCGTCCGGTAACTCCGCTGAGACGTGCATCAGGTCCAGATATTCCCCGGAATCCTCGTCTCCCGGGCTGATGGCGGCCTGCAGGGGGCTGGTGGGGCGTCGGGCTGAGGCCCGCATCAGGTCCCGGGCCTTGTTGGCGGCGATTGTGAACAGCCATGGGCGGAACCGCTTGGTGGCGTCGAACTGCTCGGCTGACTGGTAAATCTGCAGAAACGTTTCCTGAAACACGTCCTCGGCGGTGGCACGGTTCCCCAGAAACCTCACGAGAAACAGGTACAACTCACGCTCGTAGCGTTTGACGAGCATTGCAAAGGCCATGCGATCCCCGGCGCGGTGAGCGGCCAGCAACTGCTCATCCGAGACATCCGCTTCCGGCATGGGAATCCGGCTGCGCGGATTTTCATCGGACCGCGGAAGCGGCGACCCACTCTCGGGCACCGGTGATGTCACCTTCGTCTTGCTCATCCGTCTGTCTCGTTGCACGCCCCGGATCTGGCCGGTAGTGTGCCCCGGAAGAGTACGGTAGTCAGGCACGATTCGCCAGCCAGCTCCGCCCCCATGCGTGGTGCCACAGATTCTATGACACATTCAGGCGATCCGACCAATCCGCAGGACTTTTTCGGCCTGCTGCCGGCCGAGATCGATGCCGTCGTGACTGCTGCGGGCTCACCTGCCTTTCGCGGGCGACAGCTTCGCGACTGGGTGTATCGCAAGCTCACCACCGATCCCACGGCGATGAGCAACCTTCCTCAAGCCGATCGCCAGCACCTTACGCGATGGTTCCGGTTTGAGTCGGCCGAGCTGGTCAGCCGGCAGGACAGCCGGGATGGCACGATCAAGCTCCTGCTGCGCTGGCCCGATGGTGCCGCGGCAGAGACCGTCATGATTCCCGACGGCCCACGCCGCACCGCCTGCGTGAGTTCTCAGGTGGGCTGTCCGGTCGGATGCCGCTTCTGCGCCAGTGGCTTGGATGGCCTGCGCGGCAACCTCTCGGCGGCGCGGATCGTGGAGCAGGTCTTTCATCTGAATCGGCTGCTGGATAGCAGCGACGAAGGCGCGCCCGGGGGAGGAGAACCGTCGGTTCCGGACCCCTGCGGCGCTGATCGCCCGGGCCGCCGCCGGAAGGCTCCCCCGCATCCCCATCGCATCACAAACATCGTGTTCATGGGGATGGGCGAGCCGCTGGCGAATTACCCGGCCGTCATGCGGGCGGTGCGGATTCTGCATGACCCGCAGTGCTTCAACCTCGGGGCGCGGCGCATGACGATCAGCACGGTGGGCTTGCCTTCACGAATTCGCGACCTTGCTGAAGAGCAGCTTCCTCTGAATCTGGCGTTGTCGCTGCACGCGCCGACCGAGGAACTCCGCCGGCAGTTGATTCCCTGGGCCAGTCATTTCAACCTCGAAGAGATTCTGGAAGCCTGCCGGTACTACTTCCGCCGGACCGGCCGGGAAATCACGCTCGAATACATCCTGCTGGCCGGGGTGAACGATCAGCCGGGCCACGCGAGGCAGCTGGCGAAACTGTGCAGATCGGTCCGCGCCAACGTGAACCTGATCCGCTACAACGAGGTGGAATCACTGCCCTATCGCCGGCCGACGGCACGGGATGTGATGGCGTTCCAGCAGATTCTGCGCGACGCCGGGATCAACACCCACGTTCGGAAGAGCCGGGGGCGGGACATCGACGCCGCGTGCGGTCAACTGCGCCGCAGGCAGGCGGCTCCCCCGGCGCCGTCGAACCACGAAAATGGCCGATGGGGCTGGCGCGGGCAGGAGGCCACCCACCAAGGCACCGCCGCGAGAGAGGCAAGTGCGCCGCCGGCATCGGGTGTTTCCGGGCGGGGGTTCACGCTCATCGAACTCCTGGTTCTGCTGGCGATCGGCGCGATTCTGCTGAGCATTTTCATTCCTTACGCCCTGAAACTGCGAGAGGAAAACCGTCGCATCGAGTGTCGCGACCGGCTGCGGCAGATGTTCGTCGCCCTGCAGTCTTACGCGGCCGACCATGCGAGCCTGTTTCCGCAAACGCGTTATGATCCGGCGCAGCCATTGACGGTCTTCGCCTCCGCCGACGCCGCCAACAACGTCACGTCCGCTCTCTGGTTGCTGGTCAGCCTCGACTACGTTCCGGACACCGAGGTTTTCCTGTGTCCCGGTGTCGGCGGCACACCGGCGCCCAAGGGA
>JAVQWE010000495.1:0-2407 GCA_033579175.1 Phycisphaerales bacterium
TTCGATCGGCTCCAAATCCACCCGCCAGCGACCCTCAGCATCTGCGCGCGTCGAACGGGTCTGCCCGGCGATCGACACCGTCACCTCTTCCCCCGAATCGGCGGTTCCCCACACGGGCACCCGCGCACCCCGTTGAATCACCATGTGATCCGTGAACAGGCGGGCCGGGGACACCTCTGCCCGGGTGCCTGCGACGAGAATCATCAGAGCCATCCCCGCGACGAACCGGAACCTCATGGATGCAACCTCCGTCGATGATGGGAGCAACGGTAATCGAAACCGGCCGCCCGGCAAACGGCGCGATCGCATCGCACAACCAGTCCTCCGCAAGGTCGAGCCTGTCGCCCGGATACTCCCTGTGAGGCGTCCGGATGGGTGGAACAGGCAATCGACCGGGTGAACCGATGCAGAGGGTGAGCGGTGGCAAGACGCCGAGGCGAAAAGACGGCTCGAAATGCCGTGAACCTGCCGGGGTTTGTCCGTGCCGGTGCGAGCTTCGGCGCCGGATGGACTTCGACCCGCTCAATACCCTGCCGGAGCGTTTTCCCCGCCATTGAGGATCCGGACGGTGCGGTTATCGCAGGGCTTGCTCCAGCGCCGTGGCTGCGTCGGTTTTTTCGTCGCGGTATTTCACGATCACGGCCGCGTACAGCGAAACGCCCCATCGTCGGGCATTCTCAGACTCCGCCGAACGGGCCCCCGGCACCACCACAGCTCTTGGGGGAATCTCCAGCGGGCGATGAATGTCTCCGCGATACACCTCGCCGCGGACCAGATCAAACACGGGAGTAGACCGGGAAAGAATCACGCCGCTGGCCAGCACGGCTCGCTTTCGCACAATCGTGCCTTCGTACACGCCGCAGCCGCCCCCGAGAAATGCCTCATCCTCGATGATCACGGGCATCGCCCCGGCTGGCTCCAGAACTCCCCCCACCTGCACCGCGGCCGAGAGATGTACGTTCTTGCCGATCTGCGCGCAGGAACCGATTAGCACGTGGCTGTCGATCATGGTGCCGGAATCGACGTAAGCTCCGACATTGACGTAGCTGGGGGGCATGATGACCACTCCCGGGGCAACAAACGAGCCATCGCGCACGCTGGTGCCCCCGGGCACGATGCGAACGTTGTCTGTCACGTCAAAGGCTCGCAACGGATAGGTGTGCCGATCGAAGAATGCTGCCGGAGCACTGCCGGAAGACATCGCAACCAGCCTGCCCATGCGAAAGCCCCGCAGAATTGCCCGCTTCACCCACGCATTGACCTGCCAGCCCCCGTCGGAGTCGGGTTCAGCGGCACGAATTCCGCCACTGTTCAACGCGCGCTTGAAACGCTCGAACAGGTCAAAATCCGGCGGGCCGAAATCGGTTTTGTCTTCCGCCAGCCAGTTTTCGATCACCTGACGGAGGTTGCTCACTGGGCGTTGATCTTCCAGATGTTCCATTCGCCGCCCCGATTGCTGCGGAAGTAGATGAATTGTCCGCTTGGGTCCCACGCGGGGCAGTCGTCATGACTGGGGTTGGTTGTGATCTGGATGGGCTGGTCGGGACGGGCAAGGTCCATCACCCAGATGTCGTAGTTGTTGCGCTGGTCCTCATCCACGCCGCGATCGCTGACAAAGGCAATCCGGCTGCCGTCCTTGTTCCAGACGGCATCGAACTCGTCGATATCGGGGGTGTTGGTGAGATTCTCCGGCACGCCTCCCCGGTCACTCATGCGGAACAGGTCGCGTTTGCCAGTCTTTTCGTTCACCGACGCAAAGAGGATCGCGTCGTTCTTGGGGTTGATTCGTGGCTGCGTTCCACCCATGGTGGTCAGATCGGTCCGGGCGACCGTGCCAAGCTGGGCCGCAAACAGCCGGGGATCCGGACGGGTGTCAAACAGCGCCTGATAGAACAGCCGGGGTTTCGGATCGCTGTCCATGCTGGGCCACAGATCATGGCTTTCCCCACTAGTGAGATTGGTTACCCCCGGTGCCCCGACGGCCGACATCGTGCAGATGCTCAGACGCCGACCGGTCCGGTTGGAGGAGAACAGAATCGTCTCGCCTCCGGGGGAGAACGAGGGCATCAGGTCCAGCGACTTGCCATCGGAAATGAACTCGGTGCCCCCGCTGCCGTCGGTTCGAAGCGAAACCATCGTGGAGCGGATTTCGTTGGCATCGCGGCCGGTGGAAAGGATCGTGAACAGCAGCCGCTGACCATCGGGGGAGACGGTCAGGGTGTCAATTTGGGTACCCTTGGGAAGACTGGTAAGCTGCAGCGGTGGTTCCTTACTCGATCCTTCCGTAACGTCTTTTGCCGCAATAGTTTGCGTGCGAGAGGGGACAACCACCCAACCCTGATCTCCGCGTACCATCTGCGCGCGAAACAGCGTCACCGGCACCGTCAACACTTCCTTCAAACCAACG
>JAVQWE010000496.1:0-2407 GCA_033579175.1 Phycisphaerales bacterium
CGGAGACGGGCCACTGCGGCTTCAGCTCATCGTGCGTCCACAGACCCCCGTCGAGCGCGCCTTCACTGCCGAAATCTCGCGATCGCATGCAAGACTGCTGATGCGCGATGCCGCCGGCACCGAAGCCGAAATCGGCTCGGCTCCCATGCCCACCGATTGCTCAGACCCCACCCGGATCGAGCTGATCCAGGCCGATTACCGTGTGACGCTCCGGGTGGCCGGGCGAGACCTGATCCAGACAACCCCCGGGCAATTCGCCCCGGATCTGCCCTTCCTGCTGAACGCGTTTACCACCATGGAAAAGCTCCCCAAACCGCGCATCAGCCTCACCGCCGAGCGGCAGGAAGCTGAACTTTCCCATATTTCCATATGGCGCGATGTGTATTTCACCAACCGGGAGCGCGGTACCGGCGACAACATCACCATCCGCAACCGCCCTCAGCCGCTCCCCGCCGGCTGGGGTACCCCGGAAAACTTCCCCCGTCGGATCATTCACCTCGGTCCGGATGAGTACTTCACCTGCGGCGACAATTCCCTGATCAGCGGCGACGGGCGCTATTGGAACGCACCCATCGACCTCCCCCATGAGAACCTCCGCGTGGAGGCAGGGCGCGTCCCCGGAAGGTTTCTGCTGGGCAAGGCCTTTTTCGTGTATTGGCCGGCCGGGTTCCGACCCATCCCGGGTCAGGCCGTGCCGGCAATCGTGCCGAATTTCGGGCGGATGCGATTCATCCACTGAAGCACGCCCCACCCACCTCCCGGGCCGCCGCTCTCCCCCCCCTCTGAAGCCGCGGTGGATTCAGCGCGGGTGCCTCCCGGCGTTATCGGTCGTTGGAGCTTCACCTCCACCTGATTCGCTCCGATGAAATCCCAGTCATGAAGCGCGCTGTGCTGCTGACGATGCTCGTGCTTTCGCCGGTGTTGGCAGGTCCGCCGGCGCATTCGACCGTCAGGACGGTCCCGGAGGCGGCGTCGGATGGCGCGGCTGATCGCGATACGCCCTCTCAAGGGCAGCCGTCCGGCCACGAACAACCGGCATCCCCGAAGCACTCCGCCGCTCCCGGCCAAACCCGCGTGCCATCCGACTCTTCGACCGCACCCCACCCCACGTCGGCAGTCGACGCAGCAGCGGTGGTTCCCGCGCCGGAGGCCCTGCAAAGGCTCATCGACGGCAATGACCGCTTCCGTCACGGCGAATCAACGTTTCGTCGCTATGACTCGGCCCGGCGCCAGGAGACGTTCGCCCATGGGCAGAAGCCCTTCGCCGCCGTGCTGAGCTGTGCCGACTCGCGTGTTCCAGTGGAAGCGATCTTCGATCAGGGCATCGGCGATCTGTTCGTGGCGCGCGTCGCCGGGAACGTGGCCACCGAGGGAGAATTGGCCTCGATGGAGTATGCCATCGAGCATCTGCAAACCCGGCTGATTGTGGTGCTGGGACATACGCGATGCGGCGCCGTCACCGCCGCGGCCGAAGGGGCTGATCCGGGGGGCCACGTCGGGCATCTGCTGGACCACATCCTGCCTGCTGTGCAACTGGTCAGACAGCAGGAGCCGGACGTCGGCGCCGCCAGGCTGATCCGCCTGGCCACGCGCGCCAACGTGCAGCAGTCCATGCACCAGATGCTTGTGCAAAGCCCGCGGATCGCATCGGCCGTCAAGTCCGGACGCGTAAGGATCATCGGCGGTGTCTACGATCTGCAGACCGGCGGAATCGACTGGCTCGGAGAACATCCTCGGCAATCCGAGTTGCTCTCCGGGGCGAGCTCGGCTTCCGACGCCCAGCAGTCGGGGCAACATTCGACCTCCAGCCATCACCCCAAAGGCGCGCGGGAGCATTCCCCCGCCTCTGCGGTGGCCAAGCCAGCGCCGCACGGCAGCTCCCACGCCTCTCCCGCCAGCCAGCCTGCCGGCCAATCCCTCGGCAAACACGCGCCTCGGCAGGAGAACTGGGTGGCCCTGGGCACTCTGCTGACAATCTCGGCCGTCGCCAGCTTCGGCACGATCCATCTCTTCTATGGCCGCGCTTGAGCCTTCGGCGACGACCTCACCGCCTCGGGGATCAGACCCCTCCGCACCGGCGGTTTGCCGACCTGATTCGCGTTGACCTTGCCATCAGCAAAGGGTAGGTTCCTGCGACTCCGACGGTGCCGTGGTGTCGGGTGGCAAGGAGATCATGAAACGACGCAAGGAAAGCGGAATCCCCACTCACCTGCTCGTGCGGCACGCGAGAATTCGCGAATCGCTCCTCTCCCGAAAGCTCGATGCGATTCTTCTGACCGCCCCGGCCGATGTCGGATATGTCACCGGCGTGCCCTGGGACGATTGCCGTGTGTTGCTCGATCACGATGGACTGGTGCTTCTGACCGACTCGCGCTATCAGGAAGAAGTTGCCGAGCGCTGTCCGTGG
>JAVQWE010000497.1:0-2397 GCA_033579175.1 Phycisphaerales bacterium
CGTGCATTTCCTGCTGGATGTGGATGGCACGATCTACCAGACCTGCGATCTGAAGGAGCGTGCCTGGCATGCAACGATCGCCAACAGCCGCAGTGTCGGGATTGAAATTGCTCACATGGGGGCTTATCGCACCGTGGCTGGCCCGTTGAGCCAGTGGTACGGCAAAGATGAAGACGGTCGCATCCGGCTGCGGATTCCACCGGATCGTCGCAAGTGGATGCGGCAGCCCGATTACGAGGGTGGGCCGGCACGGCAGGAGTTGATTGCCGGTCGGATTCAGGGGGAACAATATGTACAGTATGATTTCACACCCGAGCAGTACGATTCCCTGATCAAGCTGGTGGCGACGCTGTGCACCGTCCTTCCCAAGATCACCTGCGATTACCCGCGGGATTCTTCCGGTCAACTGATTCCGCATGTGCTCAGCCCGGAGCAGTTCCGCGATTTTCAGGGTGTGCTGGGGCATTTCCACGTACAGTCGAACAAGCAGGATCCCGGTCCGGCGATGAACTGGGATCTGGTGATCAATCAGGCCCGCAAGCGGATGAGCCGTCAGGCCATCGCGCGCATGGAAGCCGAACGGGGCAAGCCGGTGCGTGAGCTGCGTCCCGTGGGCAGCGCGCGTCCCTCAGGCGGCGCGACGCTTCCTGCAACCCGCCCGGCCACGTAATGGATTTTCGTCTCTTGCCACTTTCAACGATGATGCGACGCAGATTCCTGCATTCCTGTCTGATGGGTTGGCTGCTGCTGGTCGTCGGATGCCAGCCGCATGCCTTTCAAAGCCCCTTTGGACCCAGCCGCGCGCGGTTTGCCGAGGCGATTCGCGAGCCGCTGCACCGGCTGGATGAGAAGGGGGCGCTGCTGGCGGTGCGCGTCGTCGATGTCGAGACCGGGCAGGAGTGGTATGCGGAAAACCCGGATACCCCGATGATCCCGGCCAGCAACGGCAAGCTGGCGATTTCGGCGGCGGCGCTGGACCTGTTCGGTCCGGCGCACACCTTCAAGACGTATCTGGTTCTGGACCCGGCAAAGGACGATCTGTGGCTGATCGGCACGGGTGATCCGGGCTGCGGCGATGAGCGGATTGCCCGCAAATACGGCCGGAACACCCTCAGTATCCTCGATGACTTCACGGCTGCCCTCAAGCGGCGCGGACGTACGGAAATCCGCGGGAACCTGTACTATTGGGATCGCGCCTTCGATGAAGAGTGGGTGCACCCGAACTGGCGCAAGGACTTCCTGGTGGACTGGTACGCCGCACCGGTCAGCGGGCTGAATTTCAACGATAACTGCATCGATGTGACCGCCATTCCCGGCGAGGACGGCACCCCGGCGGAACTAGAGGTGATACCGCCCAACACCATCGCCACGATCCGCAACGAAACGGTGAGCTTCGGCGACGATCCCGTGGAAATTCTCCGTGAGCCGGACGCGCCGGTTTTCACGGTCAGAGGCGGCGTGAAAGACCGCGTGAAGCTGGAAAGCAAACCGATCACGAACCCGGGGATGTTTTTTGCCGATGCGCTGCGCACGCACCTGCGCGAAAACGGCATCCGGATTCTCGGGCAGATTCAGCGTGCGGAGTCGCTGCCGTTCGGTCCGGCCGGTCCACCCAATGATCGCATCCTCGCCACGCATGAAACATCGATCGTTGACGTGCTGTGGCGGGTCAATAAGAACAGCCAGAACCTCTTTGCCGAGGCCCTCAGCAAGGCCATGGGGCGGGAGATGATGTTCCGTCGCGGGCAGAGCGTGCCCGGAAGCTGGAAGCTGGGGGAAGAGGCCACGGCCGGCTTCCTCTGGTCCAACCGGATCAACGCCGGCAGCTTCGTGGCGGCCGACGGATCGGGTCTGGCCCGCGAGAACCGGGTAACCGCTCGGCTGATCACCGACCTGCTGGTTCTGATGTATCGGCATCCGCATGGTCGCCTCTGGCGCGACAGCCTTGCCGTCGCCGGGGTGGATGGGACGCTGGCGCGACGGTTGAAGGACATCGAGGGTCGCGTGCTGGCCAAGACCGGCTACATCGGCGGGGTGCGGTCGCTCAGCGGGTATGTTCACACCCGGCAGGGACGGTGGCTTGCGTTCTGCATGATCTACAATGAGATCGACGGAAGCGTGAAGCCCTATGAACAACTGCAGGATGACGCCTGCCGGGTGATGTACTACTGGCCGGGAAAAGTCATCTATCCCCCGCGGGAAGCCCCGGACGCGGCCACGCAGCCCGCCGCCGGTCCGGCAACACAGGCCTCTACCGAGACCCCGACGACCCAGCCGACCGGCGAAACGCCCGCCACTCAGCCGGCCGACGCTGAATCGATCACCCCGGCCCGAACTGCGCCAGCCGCCGGGCTTTCGGGGACCGGCTTTTGCGTGCCGCTGGCGGGAGGTCACATG
>JAVQWE010000498.1:0-2368 GCA_033579175.1 Phycisphaerales bacterium
TGCGTGGCATCCTCGATTCTCGGCCTCAGCGGTCCGCATCGCGTCGGCCGGGTGCGCCTGTGGGCGGCACCGTTTGCCGGCGGCGGGGGGGGGTTACGATCCCATGTAAAACCCGCCGTTGACGTGGATCACCTGACCGGTGATGTAAGCACTCAGCGGGGAACACAGGAACAACGCCACCCCGACGACATCCTCCACGGTTCCGAGTCGCCCCAGGGGGGTCTGTTCAAGAAACGCGCGGGTGACTTCCTCTTTCATGCCGGCGGTCATGTCTGTGGCGATGACGCCCGGGGCGATGGCATTGACGCGCACTTTCTGCCGGGCGAATTCGCGCGCTGCGACTTTCGTCAGCGCGATGACGCCCGCCTTGCTTGGGGCATACGCCGCCTGCCCGAAGAACCCCAGCGTGCCCGCAACCGAGGCCATGTTCACCACCGCGCCCCCTGGTCGCAGCAGCTCAGCAAAGGCCCGCAGGACGTGAAACGGCCCGCCGAGGTTGACCCGAAGCGTCAGCTCAAAATCACTCAGGTCGAGCTTCTTCAGCGACTTTTCCCGGAGAATGCCGGCGTTGTTGATCAGGATATCCAGCCCGCCGAAGTCCTTTTGAACGACCTTGGCGGCGTCGGCAACGGCGTTGGCGTCGGCCACATCGACGGCGATCGCACGTGCACCGGGGCAATCGGCGGCGGTGTCGGTGGGTGCGGTCAGGTCGATCAGGACGCACCGGGCGCCGCGCGCGGCCAGCGCCCGGGCAATCCCGGCGCCGATCCCGCGGGCAGCGCCGGTGATCATCGCCACCTGACCAGTGAAGTTCAGTTCGTTGGACATAATGTCAATCTAGCACGGGAACCAACCCCGTCGCAAAAGCACGGGAACCCTACCACGGGCCGGTTGCCCGTCCCGTAAGGAGCAGCCATGCCGGAAGCCGTGTATGCCATCGGCGTCGGTCGAACCGACTTCAAGCGAAACCTGAAGAAGGAGAACAAGGCGCTGCGCGACATCATTGTCGAGGCCGGGCGCGCGGCTATCGACGATGCCGGGGTGCCCCCTTCGGTGGTCCAGTCCGGAGTGGTCGGCAACTTTGCAGCCGGGCGGCTGACCCGCCAACTGCATCTGGGGGCCTATCTGTGCGACATCGACGAGAGCCTGCGCGGGCTGCCTGCGTTCCATGCCGAAGCCGCTTGTGCCAGCGGCAGCGTGGCTCTGGTGGCCGCGTTTCATCAGCTGATCGGCGGGATTTATGACGCTGTGCTGGTCGTCGGGGCCGAACAGCAGAAAACCATGGCCCCCAACGAAGTGGGAGACGTGCTGGCCAGCGCCGGTGAGTACGCCGTCGAGCGACCGAAATTCGGGGAACTGACGTTCCCTTCCCTGTTTGGCCACGTGGCCAGCCTGTATCAGCAGAAATATGGCCTGACGGAAAAGGAACTGGCCGCCGTCGCCGCCAAGAACCGCCTGCATGCCACGCTGAACCCCCTGGCTCAGATGCGCGATGCCGCTGTCACAGACGAACAGGCCTGCACCGTGAGCGACAAGAACCCCACGATTGCCGGCCTGCTCAAACTGTGCGATTGCAGCCAGATTACCGATGGCGCCGCGGCCGTGTTGCTGGTCAGCGGGCGGTTCCTGACGAAACACGGCAAGACCCGGCGTCCACCGGTGAAGCTGCTGGGGTTCGGTCACACGACCGACTACCTTCCCCTGGATCGCAAAGATGCCCCGACGTTCAGCGTTGCGCGCAAGGCGGCGGCCAAAGCACTGGCCGATGCCGGCTGCAGCATTCGAGATGTGCAGGGGGCCGATGTTCACGACTGTTTCAGCATCAGCGAAATCTGCGCCTACGAGATTCTGGGCATGGCCCCCGACGGACAGGGTGGCAAGCTGGCCGCCAGCGGTGCCACACGGTTGAAGGCGGTCGGAGGCAGCCCGAAACCGGGTGTTCCGATCGTCAATCCGGGTGGGGGGCTGATCGGCGATGGCCACCCGGTCGGGGCCACCGGGGTCCGACAGGCGGTCGAGGCCGTGCAGCAGCTCCGCGGCGAGGCAGGCCGGCGCCAGATTGAAAACTGCCGGAGATACCTGACGTTCAACATGGGCGGGTCGTTCACGACGGCCGTCGCCTGTGTCTGGGGAGTCTGAATGTCGCCGGGATGCACCTGGCGATTCAATTCCTACGGACACGGCACATCCGCAAGCCTGGCCATCGGCAAGCCGGGCAACACGATCGCCCGAAGCCTTGATTGAGCCGATGCGTCATGGCCAAGCACGATTCCATCCTCCGTGTTCTGACGGCAGTTCCGATCTGCGACGGGCACGATTCGGCGATCAACACGATCAACCTCGAGCTGATCCGCAACGGAATCGAAGT
>JAVQWE010000499.1:0-2365 GCA_033579175.1 Phycisphaerales bacterium
GGCGCGCCGCTGCACCATCGCGATGCTTCATCATCGATACACGAACATGCCTGTGGTTTCGCGCCCGATCAGGTTCAGAAGGCGCTGCTCCAGAGGCGGGTGCGTGGCAAAGAGATTTCCGATCGTCCGCATGAGATTGCGCGGTTCGACGATCATCAACGCGTTGAAGCTCGGATTGACCTCCATGGGGATACGCTGCGCCTGCAGGTGGATTTTCTCCAACGCGGTGGCCAGCGCCATCGGATCACCGCACAGCTCCGCGCCGCGGGTGTCGGCGGCGAATTCCCGGCTGCGACTGATGGCCATCTGGATCAGCCCTGCCGCAATCGGTCCCAGGATCAGCATCAGCAGGGGCCCGAAAGCACCCAGGGGAGATTCCTCTTCGTCACGACGGCCCCCGAACATCAGCATATAGCCCAGATAGCTGATGGCGCCACTGATGGTGGCGGCCACCGTGGCGATCAGGATATCGCGATGCTTGATATGCGCCAGCTCGTGAGCCATCACCCCGGCAATTTCATTGGGTGTGAGCATATCCAGCAGTCCCTGCGTGGCGCACACCGCGGAGTTGCGGGGATTTC
Organism: Phycisphaerales bacterium; assembly: GCA_033579175.1. GTDB lineage: Bacteria > Planctomycetota > Phycisphaerae > Tepidisphaerales > Tepidisphaeraceae > JAVQWE01. Next base: position 582 of record JAVQWE010000499.1, read on the forward strand.
GTCCCGTGGCAAAGGCGTTGGGAGCCGGCTGCGGGGAGACATACACCCGGGGCATGGGCATGTTGGCCCGACGGGCCAGCTGTTCGGTGATCCGGTACAGGGGATGTTCCGGGCCTACCTCCTGTGCTCCCACCGACAAGAGTGCCATTTTGGCACCAAAGAAGTAGGCCCCGATGTTCATGATGGCAGCCATGATCAAGGCCATCAACACCCCCTGCTGCCCCCCGATCAGGTGCCCGCAGAACAGCACCAAGGCCGTCAGAGAGCCCAGCAGCAACGTCGTTTTCAGGTTGTTGTAGAAGATGCTCATGGTCGTCACGCTCCTTTTGGCGATCCACCTGCAAACAAATACCAGACCAGCCCGGGTTGCAGCCGATTACAAAACCGATCGAAAATTCGATCCACCACTATTTTCCCCCGCCAGCCCGGCAGCAAGCAACTGTGGCCAGGCCAACATTCCAAACACACCTCCGGTGTGAAGAAAAACCGGGATCGCCTGACGGTCCCTCGGCTGACGGGACAACCGATCCAGCATCCCGGCCATGGCCTTGGCTGTGTACACCGGATCCAGCAGGATCGCCTCCCGACGGGCCAGCAGGCGCAAGGCGGCAACAGCGGCTTCGGTGGGCAGGCCATACCCCGGGCCGATGAACCCATCCAGCAGCGTTACCTCCGGTTCTCGCCGGGACACCGGCAGATCGAACTGCTCAGCCGTCTGCCGAAAGAGCAGTGGCAATTCCCGCTGGAAATGTTCCCGGTTGTCACTGACCAGCACGGCCGTCACCCCGACATTTTCGAGATGGAACAGCTCCCGACCCAGCAACACGCCGGTGAGTGTCCCGCAGGAACTGAGCGGCAGAAACAGCTCGTATTCCAACCGGGGGTCCAACTGCTCGGCCAGCTCCGCCATGCACCGGATGTAGCCCCAGCAGCCCAGCGGTGTCGAGCCCCCGATGCCGAAGAAACAGGGCTTTCGTCCGGCGGCGCGCTCGGCTGCGAGCGTTGCCTGCACAAGCTGCTGTCGGCGATGGTTGAACTCCTCCGGATCATGCAGCGACACCTCCGCCCCGAACATCCGATCCAGAAGCAGATTACCCACGAGCGCCGGGCCCGGCTCGGACGACCGCAACAGCAGCCGGACCCGCATCCCCAGCTTTGCTCCGACGGCCGCGGTGGCGCGGCAATGGTTCGACTGCACCGCGCCGAGCGTCACCAGCGTGTCGCAGCCCTGAGCCAGGGCGTCGGCCAGCAGATACTCGAGTTTTCGGACTTTGTTTCCGGTCAGTTCCAGCCCGGTGAGGTCGTCACGTTTCATCAGCACCGTGCGGAGTCCCACGACTTCGGCCAGCCGCGGCAGACGCACCAGAGGCGTGGGCAGATGGGCCAGTGGAAATCGCTGTGGCTCACGGGGGTGGATGCGATTCATGGCTTGTCGGCTCCGGGTGCGGCAGGTGGCGAAGGGGCCGGGCCGGCGGTACAACTCGCCGGATCAGCCATGAAATACCGCTTCTGCCTCGCCGTCGCCAGTCTGCTTGCGTTCGCCGCAGTTCTGACAGGTTGTGCTTCGCCACCGGGGGCCAGAGTCTGTCCGGGAACTCCCCTGAAGCGTCATGGGGATGAGATCGTGGTCGCCGGGCAGTTCTTCCGCACGGGGGCGCCGGTGGTGCTGTGGATGGACCCGGGCGGTTTCGATGCCTATCGAACCGAACGCCGGTTCGCGCCCTGGAACGAAGCTTCCTTCGCCGCCACCACCCAGCAATCCCCGGACATCGACACCCCCAACC
>JAVQWE010000500.1:0-2358 GCA_033579175.1 Phycisphaerales bacterium
GACGTGGTCAGTTATGTCAATGCCCACGGCACCAGCACCCCGCTGGGAGATGTGGCGGAAACCCGCGCCATCAAAGCAGCGCTCGGACCCCACGCAGCAAAGGTTGCCATCAGCTCCACCAAAAGTGCCATCGGGCATCTGCTGGGAGCGGCCGGCGGCGTGGAGACCGTGATTACCGCGATGGCCGTCTACCGCAATCTCATCCCGCCGACGATCAATTACGAAACTCCCGATCCCGATTGTGATCTGGACTACACCCCCAACCGTGCCCGCGACCTCAACGTGCGTTTTGCGATCAACAACGGCTTCGGCTTCGGGGGACATAACGCTTCGCTGCTGCTGAAGAAAGTCTGAATTGACCGGGAAATGTCCCGGGCGCGCGTGTCACCAAGCACCCGTGCCACCGGGATCAGAAGCGAAGGCCGGTCCAACAGTCCCGCCAGCTCTTGCCGGCGACGGACGTCGGCCCCCCGGACGCAAGCTTGCCAGAGGACGCAACGGGCCGGCCGAATCTGGCAGGTTTGTCCATCCTCAGCTCCAGCGGCGCAGCAGTCGACCACCCGCAGGAACCGCAACCTCACGCAGCCTGCAGAATCCGCGGAGGCCCCGACCGAGCGCGGCTGTTGCTCCCGGGCCGACGATGACGATAATTCATTCGGCGGTCGGTGACGAAAGGACGCGTCCGATGCCTCTGCTTCGAAAGGAATCGAATCCAACCGATGACAAACCGGAGTTGCAGCGGATTCTGAAGCTGCGTGTTCCGGTAATCGTCAAGCTGGCCGAGAGGCGGCTGACGCTTTCGGAAGTTCTTCGGCTCGGTAACGGGTCGATCATCGAATTCTTCAAGAGCTTCGACGAGCCGCTGGAGCTGCTGATCAACAACAAGGCGATCGGGCTTGGTGAAGCGGTCAAAGTGGGGGAAAACTTCGGTTTGCGCATCACGCAGATCGGCGACGTCAAATCAGTGATCCGGTCCATGGGCCGGTGAGCTGAAGCCAGTCTGATCATCGCGCCGACGCCAGTCGCCGGGCAAATTCCAGTGCCGCGCCCTTGTCGGCAAGCCTTCCCTCCAGTTGTTCGTCGTACACGGCCTCCAGCAGGTGCCTGAACTGCGGGCCGGGGGACAGACCGAGGGCGATCAGGTCATCTCCGGTGATCAACGGCGGGGGGGCGACGTCTTCCAGCTGCAGCGCGGTGAGCATGCGCTGCAGCCACGGGATACGTTGATCGGCAGGATCGACACGACCCAGCGCCTCCAGCAGCCGCCGGGCGTCGGCAGCCGTCGGACGGGCCAGAAACCTCTTCAGCAGCGCGGTTCGCGGTTCGCCGGCCGGATCGAGCAACGGGGCAACATCAAGAATGCCGCGCAGCGCTTCGGTCTCGTCATTGCTCAGACGCAAGGCCTTGCGGAGTCCACGCACGCAATGCCCCAGGGCCGGCCGTGAAAACACCTGGTTGAGGGGGACCGCTCCAGCCTCAGCGCGCAGAACATCGCAGGCCACCGCCGCCAGGGCAAGCGGGAAGGAAATGGATATCTCCGGCGCCACATGCGGGAAGACCGCGCCATCGCCTGCCGCAGGGGGATCGTGTGGCGGGCTGTCGCGCCGGGCAAAACGGGTGATCACCTGTAAGAGCTGGAACTCACGCAGCATCTGCCAGGCAGCGATGCGCGTCGGTGGTGTGAGCATCAGGCGCAATTCCTCGCATACGCGTTCGGGGCTGATGCTGCTGAGGAGCGGGGCATGCCGAAGGATCGCCTGACCGGTGGTTGGCTCGATCGTCAGGTTAAATCGAGCGGCGAACCGGACCGCCCGCAGCATGCGAAGGTAGTCTTCGGCGAATCGATCGTGAGGATTTCCGATCGCGCGCAGGCGCCGGGCGTTCAGATCATCCTGCCCACCGACGAAATCGATCAGGCGGTTTTCGATCGGGTCGAGGAACAGTCCGTTGATCGTAAAGTCCCGGCGGCGGGCATCGTGCGCGGCATCGGTGAACACGACCGTATCCGGGTGCCTGCCATCGCTGTAACCGGATTCAGCCCGGAATGTGGCGACCTCAATCATGCTCTGTCCAGAATGCACCAGGATCACGCCGAAGGCGGCGCCGACCGCCTGCGAGCGCGGGAAGAGTTGCCGGACGCGATCGGGCGGGGCATCGGTGGCAACATCATAGTCCTTGGGTATCAGCCCCAGCAGTTCGTCGCGGACGCAGCCTCCGGCGAGGTAGGCGGTGTAGCCGGCCTCGCGCAGTCGGCGGATGATCCCCACGGCGTCTTCACGACGGGCGGGCGGGCGCGAAGTTGTGGCGGAGGGGGAATTCATGCAGCAGGCTCGGAAGATTCTGACAGAGGGGAGCTCT
>JAVQWE010000501.1:0-2343 GCA_033579175.1 Phycisphaerales bacterium
GATCGATTGACTCAGCGCCCAGCGGCGGCAAGGCGGCGATCTGAGCCATCCAGCGTGGGGTGAGCTGGATTTCGCCGTCGGCGCCGCCAAGCCCGTTGCAGATGACGAAATGATCCCCCGGGTCTCCCAGCCCTCCGGAGAGACTGACCGCATCTCCTCCCCGCGTCTTACTCTGACGCAGATAAATGTATTGCCAGGTTCCGGGTTTGACCGGTGCATCGGTCTGAAATACCGGCTCCATCTCGTCGCGGGTCTCCATCGCCAGCAGACTGTGGGGCAGGTCCGGCGCCAGCGGCTGCGGCGAAAGGGCCATCAGCAGCGCGGCCGTGGCAGACATGAAGGCAACCAGGGATACGAAAACGAAGAACCGTCGTTGAGAGTCTTTCACGTTACGACTGCCGCCCGAACAGGAAAGGGTTGCGCCGGAAGTAGCCGAAATCCCCGGCGTTGTCTTGGTATCGACAGCATCGTCCGACGGACTTGAGGCGAAATGTCGAAAGTGACGGCCCGACAAGGAGTTAGATCAATTTTCGGCAAAATCCCGTAGCTCCCCGGGAGTGGTCGGGCGGTATCGACCCCCGGTCAGACGCGCCACTTCCTGAAGCGCCTCGCTCTCCGCGCTGCCGACGGAAATCGTGTGAATCCGGGTGGAAAACCCTTCCCAGGCTGCCTGCATCGACCGCACGAAGCTTTCGTCCAGTTCCCACCCCTTGGCGGTGATCAGCACAATGACCTCCGGTCGGGCCGCCAAGACCCGGGAAAGCGGCCCGAGGGCGTCACTGCGTCCGAAGGCCACGACCCCCTCAAGTGCTCGTTCGGCGGAGCTGATGGCTTGCGGAGTTGCAAATCCCGGGCCGGCCGGGGGATAGGCCCATTCCGGCTGCCCGTTGTCCCAGAAGACGATCTGGAACCTGCGATCGGTCCCGAGTGAGCGGATCGATCGCATGACGGCAGCCTGAGTGTGTCCGAGGGACTCGCGGGCCGAGCTGCCACGATCGATCAGGTAGATCACGGTGGTTTCGGGCAGCGGAATATCAAGAAATTGCGGTGCCGCCAGAGAGGATACCGCGCGTCGGTCGCTACCGGATGCGGTCTTGGGGCCAGGAGCGGCCGCGATCGCATCTGTGCCCGACTTGGCCGGTTCACCCCGTGTTTGGTGCAACAGCAGGATGATCAACCCGAGGATAATCACCCCGACGGCCGCCCCGGCCGCTACGACCCATGCCAGTGGCACAGTCGGAGGGGTGCGGCCGGTCGGCTTCCTTGCGGTCAACTGCTGGTGCAGGCCACTGGAAGCGACGGCATCAGCCAGCTCGTCGAGTCCGGTTCCGGAGGGCAAGACGGGGGAATCGTGAGAATAAAGCGTTCGCGCCGCGACCGCCGTCGGTGCCACCGCGCGGCTTTTTCCAGGGACGGTCTGGATCGTCCCGCAGTGATGGCACCGGCAGGCGCTGCCGGCAAACGCATCATCGATCTGGAGGTTGGCGCGGCACTTGGTGCAGACAACGCTGATCACGGCAACCAAAGATAATAAAACCCGGCGGGCAATGTCAGCGGAAATTCCTCGGGAACGGGAAGCTGCAAGACACCGGACTGGGCCGGCGGGACGTCCTGTGTGGCGTATATCGACCCGCTGGAGCCGTAAGGCCGCTTGTAGATGACGGCCGACGCCCCGCGGGCGCCGGCGAGCTCGCGGGCACGATCCAGGGCGTCTTCCAGCATTCCCAGCCGATCGATCAGCCCCCGGGCAAGTGCCTGCTCGCCCGTGAACACCCGGCCGTCGGTCGTTTCAGAGAGGGAAGGATTGTCCGGCAGTTTCCGGGCTTCGCGAACGATCGCCACAAAGCCGCGGTGATAATCGTCAATCATCGCCTGGAGAATCTGCCGTTCCTCGCTGGCCATTGGCTTGAACGGCGAGGCCATATCCTTCAGCGGGCCGGATTTCACAATTTCGGGTTTCACACCGATCAGATTGAGCGTTCCTTCGAGATTGAAGCTGGAGAAGATCACTCCGATCGACCCCACCACGCTGCTGGGCTGGGCATGGATTTCGTCGGCGGCGCAGGAAACATAATACGCACCACTGGCACAGACTTCCTGACAACTGGCGATCACCGGCTTTCCGGTGCGCTGCCGGAAGCGCCGCAGAAGCTGGTACATCGCATCGGAGGCGGTGACAGTCCCTCCGGGAGAATTGACCCGCAGCACGACGGCTCGAACGGCCGGATCACGCTCGGCCCTCTCCAGTTGCTGAGCGAACAACGCGAGGCGGTTTTCGCGGGCCCCCAGGAGCGATCCCCCCGTGCGCGCGTTGGCCAGCAGCCCTTCGACCTCGATAATGGC
>JAVQWE010000502.1:0-2311 GCA_033579175.1 Phycisphaerales bacterium
TGTTCTTCCAGACGGTGCCGATCATCGCCATCGCGCCGCTGCTGGTGATCTGGTTCGGCTTTGATGCGGATGCGGTAATTGCCTCTTCGTTCATCGTGTCGCTTTTTCCGGTGATTGCCAATACGCTCAGTGGGTTGCGTTCGACCGATCCGGCGTTGCGCGACCTGTTCCGGCTTTATGGAGCCGGTCCGTTGGCTACCTTGTGGAAACTGCGGCTGCCGTTTGCCTTGCCGAGCATCCTGACGGGGCTGAGGATCGCCGCCGGTCTGGCCGTGATCGGGGCAATCGTCGGTGAGTTTATCGTCGGGAGCGGGCTGGGGGGGCTGATTCAGGTCTCGCGGCAGCAGCAGAAGGTCGATAAGGTATTTGCCGCTCTGTTGCTGTCGTCGCTGCTGGGAATCGCATTGTTTGCGGTGGTGGACGGGGTGAGTCGTCTGGCCCTGCGACACTGGCACGCTTCGGAGAAGGAATGATTCGCTTCTGGTGTATTCTTGGAGCGCTGTTGGGCTGCGTTCTGTGCGGGTGCGACCGGCCGGCGCGGGAAGAATCGGGCAGCGACGGCAAAGTCACCGTCACCCTTCAGCTCAACTGGAAGCCCGAACCGCAGTTCGGGGGCTTTTATGCGGCGCGACTTTCCGGAGCGTATGCCCGGCACGGGTTGGAAGTGATCATCCGTGAAGGGGGCGCCGGGGCACCCACGGTAGACATGCTGGCGGCCGGGACGGTGCCGTTTGCGATTGTCAGCGCGGATGAAATCGTCGTGGCCCGCGCGCGTGGCAAACCGGTCAAGGCGCTGTTTGCGGTGTATCAGACGCATCCGCAGGGGATCATGTCGCGGGCTTCCCGCGGCTTTCGAGAGATTGCAGACGTCTTCCGAACTGCCGGCACGCTGGCCATGGAGCAGGGTCTGCCCTACAGCGATTTTCTCAAGAAGAAGTATGGATTTGAGAAGCTGAAGATCGTGCCTTCACCGTTCGGAGATCTGAGCGTGTTCCGCAATGACGAATCCTATTCCATGCAATGCTTCGTCACCTCCGAGCCGCTGGCCGCTGCCCGGCTGGGGATCGAAACCACCACGTTCCTGATCGCGGACGCCGGGTATAATCCTTACGCAACCGTTCTGGCCACAAGCGATGGATATCTGGCCGCCAACCCGTCGGTGGTGCGGGCGATGGTGCGGGGAACGCGCCAGGGATGGCAGCAGTATCTTCAGGATCCCGGCGTGGCCAACTCCGAAATGGGCCGGCTGAATCCCACGATGGACTCCCGCACCTTTGCCGAATCCGCTGAGGCGCAGAAGCCGCTCATCGAGGGTGGAGACGCGGCGGTGCATGGCGTGGGGCATATGACCGAGTCGCGTTGGCGGGCCCTGATCGATCAACTGCAAGAGTTGAAGGTGATCGAAAGTCCCCTGCTGCCCGGCGATTGCTTTGTCGAGCCGGCGCGATGGTTTGACCCCGATTGACCCGCGCTTGTGGTGCCGTAGAATCGCCTGACTTGGGTCATCCGAGCTCGTAGCTCAGTTGGCAGAGCATGTGACTTTTAATCACAGGGTCGTGGGTTCGAGTCCCACCGAGCTCAATGTCGTGCCGTGACCGGGACGCACCGTTCCGGTCCGCATCAGTCTCGACGGGCGCCTGCCCGTCTCCGGGGTCATGTCGCTTGTCTCGGACCGTTGCATCTGCATCCGCCGGATTGAGTACAGCGAGACCTCGCAGATCCTGCGGCTTTTCGCCCGCGATCATGGATTGATCCGGGTCATTGCAAAGGGGGCGCACCGCACCACCAAGGCCGGGGCAAGCCGTTTCGGTGGCGGGATCGACCTTCTGGACGTGGGGGAAGCTGTGTTCTCCCACGCTCCGCAGCGTGATCTGCCCCCGCTGGCGGAGTGGCGCCTTCTGGAAGGGCACCGCGAGCTGCGCCACAACCTTCGGGCGATCTACCTGGCCACCTACGCGGCGGAGCTGGTGGGCGCCCTGCTGGAAGAACACGATCCCCACCCCGACCTGTTCTACCGATTGGAAGGGACGCTGAAGGAGCTTTCCACGCCACTTCGAGAAGGCAGCATGATCGCGTTTCAACTGGATCTGCTTCGCGACGTGGGATTGCTTCCCGAGCTGGAGTTCTGCCAGAATTGCGGCCGCGAGGTGGCGATGCAACGTGTGGCATTCTTCGTGCCGGATCGCGGCGGTGTGGCCTGCCGGAATTGTCAGGTCAACTTCCCGGATCGGTTCGAAATTGACTGTCGTCTGCTGCGTCTGGCCCGCACCCTGCTTCAGTTGCCCCGAACTGATGGCCAACCACGGCGAAT
>JAVQWE010000503.1:0-2305 GCA_033579175.1 Phycisphaerales bacterium
GCGCCTGTGCCAGTGAGTGATCCAGTGAGTCATAACTCGTGATCTCGGCGCCGGTTCTGCATCGTGCAGAATCATATTGACAGAACCCTGCCCGCCCCCCGCGATTGAGCAGGGATTGCAGGCATGCCGCAATGATGTGATGGTTCCGTCGAAGCCAGTCATCGTCAGTCGTGTGGTGCACGTAGCATGCCGCCATCAGACTCCAGTTGCAAAGCTGCTCACTGGTCATGTGGCTGAAGCAGCCGACGATGTCCGGCAGCTCGTAACTGGAGCTTCCCGGGGGAGAAAACTGATTATGAGCCCCCATGTCATGGCAGAAGGAAATCCCGCCTTCCCGAAGCTCAAACAGTTCCATCGGCTGTGGCGCTCCCAGCACGCGCGGCTGCGCCTCGGACTCAGGACCGAACTGCGCCTGATGTCTTGCCGCGGAACGTGCCCCCGGGCGAGGTATTTTAATCTGATCGACGAAGCTGTAATGACGGACGAACCGATCCAACAGGTTCTGAACCACCCACGGATTCTGATCCAGCTCCCAGAACACCTGGTCAACGCTCAGATCGAGCGTGTTCATCATGCAGTATTCACCTTCATTGACGATCCAGAATGGTTCACCTCCCACCTCCAGAAGCTGGGTGTTTCCATAGTAGCTGCGGGTCGCGTGCGCGATCAGAAATTTCTGATCGCGATTCAGCCGGGCGCGCTCCAGCGTCGCATCCAGTTGTGCGGCACGTCTTCGGTCTGATGCGGCTCGACGCAATTGCTCCTGCAGAACCTGCTCCAGACTGCTTTGACATCGCGTGTACGCATATCGACCGCGAAATCCGGTGGTTACAACCCCCTCAACGTAGCACCCTAACGCCAGCACCAGCACACGTTTCAAACCCGCCGGCACTTCGAATCCGAACCCTGCGGTATTTCCCAGCAGATGTACCGGGTTGGCATCAAGCAGCGCCTCGGCCGGATCCCAGCGGAGAAACTGCAGCAACTGGTCGTTGATCATCCGGCCTTCCGCTGACTTGCGGTTCGACCGGCCCCACTGCCACAGCTCCACCGAGACTCCCAGTCGGTCCCGCCAGGCAAAACCCCGCCCAGGCCCATCGAGCAGCCGCAGCCCCCCGTCGGGGAACCGGACCGCGAACACTCCGGTGACGGTCGACCGGCCGCGACGATTGTCGATCGTCAGTTCCGCCAGGATCGCCGGAAGGGGCGGGTCGGTCGGGCTGATGGGACCGAATGGCGTGAAAATGGAGAAAGTGAAATCCGGGGTACTCCAACTGTCGCTGGCCCATCCGTAGCGCCTTCGAATCCTGCCGGCTGGATAGGACTCAATGCGCCTCCCGACGGCGACTCCCGCTGCCGCACCCTCCACCAGAAAGCGGGCCGAGTCGTGACTTTCTGCGCCTTCAAAAAAGGGCAGGCACCGCAAGGGGACATCTTCCTCCCGCCGTCCCCGTTTCACGCCGACAAAGATCTCCTGATTTCCCGGCCTGCCCATTTCCAGGCCGAACCCCCCCCGGGTGTAGAACTTCCCGCAGGTGAAACTCATGTAAGCGCCCATCGGAGAGTGGTGCGCATGAAAGCTGATGTTTCCATGAAAAGGTTTGATACGATTGGCAACAGGCATGCGTTGATCATAGCGAAAAACGCGAGTCCGAGGCAGACGACGGTTCGTGGTCCGTGCTCGACCTGCCTCAGCCTGACTGGAGTTGCGACTCGTTCGCGCGCGGGTTCTTCTGAAAAGTCGATACCTGCTCGGCGAATTGTTTCCGTCCACCCGACAGACCGCTTTTTGTGTGTGTGTGTCGCATGGAGCCGGGCAAACCCGGCATCACCGATCGATATGGCTTTGCGCGATTGGGTGGCTGGCGGCAGAGGGAATTGAGGGCTCTCAGATGTTCCCGGCTTCTGGAACAGTTCACAGGGTGCTTCAAGTCACCGCAGGGGGCAGGATGGAGGGTGTCGGTCTTCGCAGGACCTGTTGACGTTCGTCGGCGGATCGGTCTGCGTCAAAGACGTTGCGAGCTCGATCCAACGCGCGCAACGGTGTTCGCGGACAGCACTTTGAGTACATCCCTGCAGCCTGATTGGGAGAACTCATTCGCCGAACGTGCCCGATGGATCGTGTCGCGACAAGTCGCGATGTGCAGCCGGCGGGCGCGCCATGCCCCCTTTCGCCATGAGGAGCGGGCAGGCCTTAAGCAGATCCCAAGCAAGCAACTGCCTCAACGAAGCCGGCCTGCGGCGAAGGTCTGGTAGCGATCGTATCCCTCTGATGCTGACACCGCCGCTGCGCATAAATCATTTG
>JAVQWE010000504.1:0-2303 GCA_033579175.1 Phycisphaerales bacterium
CCCCCACCGCCCTGCCCGCTGGTTGCACTGCCCAGCCCCCTGAAGGGCGAGAGGTCAGAGTAACCATCAAAATCGAAGAGATCGTTATATGTAGCTCGATCCATATTCCCGTCGAGGAACCCCCCGCCGTTGCTCCCGTCTGGCTCGGTAAAGGGAAGCGCGGCGATCTCCTCCAGCAGCGCCCGGGCGGCTTGAAGCATTGCCGACTGCTCCCTGGCGAACGCCTGCTGCTGGTACGCAGCCGCCAGAACCCCCGCCAGCGCCGCCGCCACCATCCCCACAATGACAACGGCGATCATGCTTTCCGCCAGAGTAAATCCCGGTCTTGAACGCATGGCTGTCCCCGCTGCATAGCCCCGAAACCGTGATCCCCTCCCCTGCGCGCAGCCCGCCGGTGGCAGGGGAGTTGGGCGTCAGTAATTCGAGTATGGCGTTCCGTTGCTGTCGTTGCCGACAAGATTCGGCTGGATGACCTGAGTCTGCGGTTTGTAGATGAAGCCGGTGGTCCCGTCCGGGGTGGGCATCGGCGCGCCGTCCGCGACGATCAGGAACGTATCCAGTCCGTTGATCGGGTTTCGCGGGAGCTTGCTCAGATATGGCCCGTATTTGAAGGTCGGTGATCCGGTGGGAGAGGTGTTGCCGAGCACATCGGTGTACATGGTCATCTGCGCCGTGAACACCGCCGCCGACGGAGCCCCCCCGCCGACGGGATAACCCGGCGAGCGGTCGCGGTGCTGGGCACGATAGACGGCGATCTGGGTCCGCAGATAGCGCATTTCATCCTTCAGCGTGTTCTCGCGCGCCTGGTGCGATGCGTTGGTGAATTGCGGCAGCGCGATGACGGCGAGGATTCCCAGGATGGTGACGACGATGAGCAATTCGATCAGCGTGAACGCCCGACGATTGCCCATCTGGCAGAAGTCGCGACTCATGTTGCACCCCGAATGCACCGCCGTTTTCGGAACGGGCCGCGACGCGTTTCCGCGCCGCGGCCCGGGTGGAAGTCAGAATGGTTCATTCAGCGAAGATCGACGTCCCGTTGGTGTCGGTCGCGAAGATCTTGCCGGTTCCGTTGCCGCTGTTGTAGTCGTAAACGAACCCGCAAGCCGAGCTGGCCGGCGCCGTGCCGTTGCCGTCAACCACGTTGGTGTTGCCGTTGAGGGCGTTGAAGGGTGCCTGCTGCAGATACGGGCCGAACGTCCCGGCGCCGAACGTGCTGGTCCCTGTCAGAGCACTCCAGTGAGTCACGGTGCTTCCCGGCTCATCCGTGCCGCCAATGAGGTTCGGCAGTTGGTCGCCGTGCTGAAGCTTATACAGCTCGATCTGGCTGCGCAGGGTCTGAAGCTGGCTTCGGGTTGAGTTCTGCCGTGCTTCGGTGGAAGCGTTGGTGAACTGCGGGATGACGATTGCCGCCAGAATACCCAGAATGATCACAACGATCAGAATTTCAACGAGCGTGAAACCACGCCTGAGGGAACGATACGATCTCATGGTTCGATCTCCTTGTCTTTCCTTGCTGCAGGCGCCCACGCGGGCCATGCCTGCACTTGACTTCTCGCGAGCTTTCAGCGGCTCGCATACACGCGGCGATTGGCTGTTGTTCACAACGGACGCAAGCCGCCGTGATTCATCCGCCGGCCCGCTTTCGCCACAGCTCGGCCGCGGGCCAGGAGCGGGAACGCTCGCTCCTTTCGTCGTCAGCGTTGATTCCAGTCGCGCATCCGACCGAGGGCGCGTGCCGCTCGGGAACCACGTCGGATGCCAGGGTCATCGGCGCAGCAGGATGACGACTTAACCGCCGCCCGGGCCGCAAAGCGGAGCACACCACTTCGGGTGCGCCGCCGACGGCCTGATAACCCGCACGACCGACAAGAAGAGACCGAAGAAGAAGTCCACAGGAAGCACGCCTGCGAAGACCCTTTCGGCAGCGTCCTCGGTCCGGGAAATCAGCGCTTGGCCTGATCTGCCCCGCACCGGACGCTTTGCGCATTGCGCCCGGCCGATGCTTCTGCCGGGCACAAGCCGGTCCGCGAATCTCGCGGCCGGCGCCGCCTCACGACGGCTTAGCCCTTTTCGGGGATCTTCTTGTCACGACGCGCCGGAGAGCACGTCGCTGCATTCATCTACGATTTGATCGTCCGAAGATCAAAGTCGCCCGGCTCGCAAACGATTACTGGACCCCCCGCCGCTTCCAGAGGCGTTCGTTGCCTCAGAGTTCCAGTTCCAGCCCCATATACACAACCGGGGCCGAGTGAGTGAGAGCGCCCACACTGATCCGTTCGACCCCCGTTTCCGCGATGGAT
>JAVQWE010000505.1:0-2299 GCA_033579175.1 Phycisphaerales bacterium
GGCGTCGCGCCGCCTGAAACCTGTGCCGGATCGGAGCATCATCGCAGAGCCGCAGCGGCCCTGCGGGCTCCGGCAGCTTGACATTCCCTCCCCGCCGTGGCACCCAATCGCCGTTGATGATGCCATCGCTGCGATCGTTCCTCGAGGTTGATCCTGCCTCGCACTTTCCGATTCAGAACATCCCGTTTGGCGTTTTCCGACGGAAAACCGGCTCGGATCGGGGGACGATCGGCACGGCCATCGGGGAGTATGTGGTTGACCTGCATGCCTTGGAGCAGGCCGGGCTGTTGCGCCTTTCGTCGCTGTCCGGCGCAACGGTTTTTGATCGATCGACGTTGAATGCCTTCATGTCGGCCGGACGGTCCGCCTGGACCGAAGCCCGCTCGGCCCTGCAGCGGCTGCTTTCTGCAGACGAACCGGCGCTGCGCGACCATCGGCGGCTGCGAGATCAGGCCATCGTTCCGATGTCCGAGGTGGAGATGCTTCTGCCCTGCGAAATCGGGGATTACACCGACTTTTACAGTTCCCGCCAGCATGCCACCAACGTGGGGATCATGTTCCGCGGCAAGGAAAACGCCTTGATGCCCAACTGGCTGTATTTGCCGGTGGCGTATCACGGGAGGTCCAGTTCCATCGTGATCAGCGGGACGGACCTGCACCGCCCGCGGGGGCAAACCAAGGCCGACGACGCACCCGCCCCAAGCTTCGGCCCGAGCCGAAACGTCGATTTTGAGCTGGAAATGGGGTTTTTCGTCGGTCCGGGCAATCCGTTGGGGCAACCGATCCCCACGTCGGCGGCTCGGGAACACATTTTCGGGCTGGTTCTGGTGAACGACTGGTCGGCTCGAGACATCCAGAAATGGGAATACGTCCCGCTCGGGCCTTTCCTGGCCAAGAATTTCGGCACGAGCATCTCACCGTGGATTGTCACCTTGGATGCCTTGGAGCCGTTCCGGGTCGCCGGCGAACCGCAGAGCCCCCCGCCGCTTCCCTACTTGCAATGCCCCGAGCCATTTTCCTTTGACATCAAGCTGGAAGTGAGTTTGCAGACTTCGGAAATGTCCCGGCCGCAGGTCATTTGCCGATCGAACTTCCGTCACTTGTATTGGAACATGGCCCAGCAACTGGCCCATCACACGAGTAACGGCTGCAATCTGCGCCCCGGGGATTTGCTGGCCAGCGGCACGATCAGCGGCCCGACGCCGGACAGTTTCGGTTCCCTGCTTGAGCTGGCATGGATGCGGCAACGTCCCCTGCAACTGCCAGACGGCCAGACTCGCGTCGCGGTGGAAGACGGCGACCGCATCACCATGACCGGCTGGTGCGAGGGGGACGGCTATCGGATTGGCTTCGGGGAAGTCACCGGAAGAATCCTCCCGGCCTTGGGGTAACCCCCCAAATGGGTGGGTTTGCGGAGGAGATTCCCGACGAAAACCGGCTTTTCAGCGCATGATCCACACTTCCGCGGGTTCGTCGCGGTTCACCTCATCTTCACCGGGGTACACTTCATCGCCGCGAATGTGATAGTTGAGCTGCAGGGTCTTCCGAAGGATCACATCGCGTTCGCCCAGCTTCACGGTGGCGGTTTCTCCGCTCAGCCCCTCGACGAAGATGCTGAATCGCCCCATCCGAAGCTGAATTTCCGGCCAGATCGCCACCCCGTCTTTGGCCTGCTCAGGCCCGATGAGTAACGGGCCAGCGGTTTTATAGAACGGTTCAAGCAACGATTTTCGCTCGCGTTCCCTGATGCGCTCAAACACCACCGCTGGAATCGACTGATCCGACCGTACCGTCCGGCCGTCCTCGGTGAGCAGCTCGAAGAGCGGCAGAAACATCTGTTCCCGGTCGGAGTTGTTGGTGACGGTGTACGTCATGTACCAGAATGCCTGGCCCCCCTGCCCCGGCACTTCGACCACGATTCGCTGAGGCAGTCCATGCGAAAAATCCAGCTCCCAACTGGTGGGATATAACGCCGGACGAGGGTAGGACCCCTCCCCCGCGGACGCCTCCCCCACCAGAACCACCAGAACCAACACGATGCCAACGCCGGAACAGGCCAGGTTTCTCATGATGCGGCCTCGAAGGTTGAAACCCGGCGGTGCTGTCATTTGCCGCGGGCAGAACCTGGGGTATTCTGAGGCAGGGATGTCTTTGCTGTCAAACTTCTTTCAGGCGCGCGACCCGGCGGTGCCGGCGTTCCGGCGCGTTGAGCGAGTTGAGATTGAGACCGTCTTGCGTCTGATCCTGGGAGCCAACGGCCGGGGCGGCGACGAGCAGATTCTGGATTTCCTTGCCTTTG
>JAVQWE010000506.1:0-2287 GCA_033579175.1 Phycisphaerales bacterium
CAAGTTCATCTTCGGTTCGGCATTCCTGCAGGAGCCCGGTGTAGACGTACATGTGTTCACCCCCCGTGGTGAACGCGTTCACCGTCGGTGAATTGACCAGATGGAAGCGCATTTCCGGGCCGAACATCCAGGTGTTGTTCCCCTCGAAATGCTTGTCCGGCCCCTCGCCTGCGGCGGAAAATTGTCGGGCCTCCTGAATGATCCGATCACCCACCGTCTGAATGTACCCGGCCAGTTCCGGATCGGTGATCACCGCCGGTTCGAGCACACCATGCACATCGTCGGCTTGTGCGATGACCATGCGGTCAGTCGTGCAGCCGGCCGCGAAAGCCAGCAGCAGGGCAGGAACCACGATACTTCTTCCGACGAGCTTCATGCAGGCCCTCCCAGGTGCTCGAACTCCGGGACGTTATTGTCATCCCTCACACCAGAGGGTGCAACTGAGCGCCGAGCACCGGGCTTTCGAGTACATTCCGTCGCGTGGCCAAGATCGCCTTGCCCAGGATTTCCATCCCGAAGCTGGTGGTGCCCAGGCTGCCTGTTCCCAAGCTGCAACTGCAGTCTGCTCAACGTCGCCTCGCCGTCGTCGTCATCGGTCTGACGGCCGCAATCGTGGCGATTCTGACGGATCAGGCGCCGATCACAAGGGAAGCGTTCCTTCGAGCCGACCACGTGTTCTATGACTGGTTTTACACCCACCGGCCGATCGTCAGCCAGCGGGACAGCGACGTGACGATCGTGGCGGTAGACCGCCGCAGCCTCGATGACGTGGAGCGCGCCCTGCAGGTCGGCTGGCCTTGGGGCCGGAGCGCCTGGAGCCGGATCGCAACCTATCTGCAACATGCCGGGGCGCGGGCCGTGGCGTTTGACATGACGTTCAGCCGCAGCAGCGCCCGCGGGCCGGAGGATGATGAGCTTTTCAGCGAGGAACTTGATTCGCTGACCATCCCGGTGGCGTTTGCCCGCGAATTGACGGAAGACGGTGAATGGGGGCCATTCAAACCAACGCTGCGGCGGCCGCATGAGTTCGGGTATGTCGATGTCACCTCAGAGAAAGTCTATCGGGATTACATTCCGCGGCGCGGCGACAAGCTTTCCCTCGCCGCCGCGACGTTGCGCGCGGCCGGCATCGAACCCAGGCTGCCCTTGGACCGGCCGTTCCTGCTGCATTTTTACGGCCCGCATCGCGACCCGGACAATCAACCAACGTTCGCCGCCTGGTCTGCTTCGCACGTGCTGGCGGCGGCCGACGATCCAGACTCCCCGAATGTCGGGGTGAGGCCGGAATATTTCCGCGGCAAGCTGGTGATTGTCGGCGCGGTGGCAGCGACGCTGCAGGATATCAAGTCTGTCCCGAATTCCCCCCGAATGCCGGGGGTGGAAATTCAGGCCACCGCACTGGCCAATCTGCTGTACGGTGATGCCGTGCGCGCCATGCCGCCCGGAACGGCCAGCGTCGTGGCGCTGGCGGGGGCGCTGGTGGCGGCGGCGGGCACGATCGGCTTGCGATCTGCCACGCTGAAGTTCATCACGATCGTGCTGGTCTGTGCCGGGCTGATCGCCGGCAGCTTCCTGCTTTTCCGGCTGGCTCACACCATCTTCTGGCTGCCTCCGGCGATGCCCCTGTTCGCTGTGGCCCTTGCCGCCGTCGGGGGGATCACCTGGAGCTACTTCCTGGAGGACCGGCAGGCCCGAATGCTGCTGAAGGCCCTGGAAACCTGCCTCTCGCCGAGTGTGGCGGCAGAGCTTGCCCGCAACCCCCGGAAGCTCGCCGTGGGCGGGCAGCAACTGGATATGACGGTGATGTTCACTGACCTGGCAGGGTTCACGTCGCTGACCGAGGAACTGAAGGAACGCATTGAACCTGCGCTCAACTTTTATCTGGGTGAGATGACCGAACAGATCCTGCGACTCAATGGCACGTTGGACAAGTACATCGGCGACGCCATCATGACCTTCTGGAATGCCCCGGTGGATCAGCCGGAGCACGCCCGTCATGCCTGCGAAGCCGCTCTGGCGATCCAGCGTCGGGAGCGGGAGCTGCGTCAGCCCCTGGCCGAACTCGGAATGCGCGACACGGTGACGCGCATCGGCATCAACTCCGGTCCAATGTTCGTAGGCTTTACGGGGTCGCACCGGAAGCTGAATTACACGGTCATCGGCGATGCCGTGAACCTGGCGGCGCGGCTGGAGCCGGCGAACAAGTTGTATGGAACCCAGATTCTCGTCTCAGAAAATACCCGCCAGCGCGCCGGATCAGCCTTTCTCTTCCGACCGATCGATGTCA
>JAVQWE010000507.1:0-2270 GCA_033579175.1 Phycisphaerales bacterium
AGTGGTGTGCGTACGGGCATTGTGGGTGTTCCGGAATTGGGTCTGGTCTACCGGCGCGATTCCGGCAACGTCAACGCCGGAACCCTCGATATCGGCTTCAACAACCCCAACACCGCCGGCATTCCCGGTCGCCCCAACCCCATCCTCCCGGGCGCGCAGCTGACCGCCACCACCGGCATTGAAATGCGCCTCAGTGCCCAGCTTCTGGATGCCGACCCCGGCCAGGCGCCCAAAGTGATGTTCTACGTCACCAGCGGCAGCGGCGATTTCGCCTCCAACCAGTTCCTGCCCGGGCTGCCCGGAGACACCGACAACCTCGGCTTCCCCGGTGGGATCGGGGGCGATCCGATGTATGATGCCCGCTTCTTTGAGGCGATTGATCCCACTTACCGCTGCTTCCTCACCCTGGCCTTGCCGGAGTGGGCGGCCGTCGCCAACAACAATGCCAGCCTCGACAGCAACTGGAACCACGCCAATCCCGATGGCAAGAACACCACAGCGGTTTTCGGCACGCTGGGTCTGCTGCAGCGGAATGTCAACATGAACCCGCGCACGCTCGGCGGGATCGTGTTCCGAACGAATGTGGTGGTTCCCGAAGCCACTACCACGGGCTACACGCTCAACGGAGGAACCATCACCCTCGACACCTACGGGCGGGCCGCCCGCCTGATTGCCAGCAGTGCGGATCATGTGATCAACGCGCCGGTGGTGGTCAACCAGAATCTGGTGATGGACGTCGCCCCGGGGGCTCAACTGGATGTCAACGATGTCAGCAACGCGCCGGGGATCAGCGTCACCAAGGTCGGTGGAGGACGGGGGTTGTTGAACAAGCTTCGCGGGCTTGCCAGCCTCAGCGTGCAAGGCGGGCGACTGCAGATCGATGCCGCCAGCTCCACCAACAGCCTGACAATCGCCGACGGGCCGTCGGCGCCCTCGGCCGTGCTCGACGTGAAGAAAACGGGCCTCGTCGTCGATTACACCGGTCCCAGTCCCTTTGCCGACATTCGCTCCCTGATTCTCGCCGGCAGAGCCGGTGGGAACTGGGGCGGCAACGGCATCACCAGCTCGTCGGCGGCGGCCAACAGCACCATCACGGCGGTGGGATATGCCGAGGCCTCCTCCCTGGGGCTCAGCTCGTTCCTGGGCCTTCCCGTAGACAGTGATGCGGTGGTGCTCCGCTACACCCGCATGGGCGATGCCAACCTCAACGGCACGACCGAGCTGGGCGACTTCGCCATCCTCGGCGCTAACTTCAATGGCCAAGGCACGGTCTGGGGCCGTGGAGATTTCAATTTCGACGGCGACACGAACCTGGGAGACTTCGCGTTGCTGGCGGCCAATTTCAATCAGTCGGCGCCGGGCGACCTGCCACGGGCAGCCGTCCCTGAACCTGCTGCGCTGGGGCTGCTGGCCGTGTCCGCAGGGCTGATGCTGCGTCGGCGGCGAATCGGTTAACGCACGCCCCTCATAGACGGGCCGAGATTCAAGGTGACGCCGCTCGGGCTTCCGGGCGGCGTCAACCGTTAATTACAGAACTTTCACCCTCCCAAGCCCTCTAACCCCTGACATTTCATTGGAAACCGGTGAAATTATAGAAAAGTTCCTTTGACTTTTTCCTGCCAACTTGGCTAATTAGGGGCCATCGATCCGACTTCGACCGACCACCGCCCCCGGCTCGCGGCCCTTGGGTGCCGCTGCCCCGAGGCGCTCGGAAACAGACTCGCGAGGTCCCGTCCATGTCCCGCCGTCCCAAGGCCTTCACGCTGGTTGAGTTGCTCGTCGTCATCGGGATTATCGCCATCCTCATCGGGATTCTCCTGCCGGCTCTGGCCCGGGCGCAGGAAGCGGCCAAGCGCACAACCTGTCTGAGCAATCTGCGGCAGCTCGGAACGGCGTTGCGGGAATACGCGCTGAAGTATCAGGACCGTGCCCCCCTCGGTTACATCCGAAGCCAGCGACCTTGGAATTACCTGGCCAATTACAGTCGCACCGATGGCTCAGCCGTCGTCTTGCTCGGATTGCTGCACGAAGCACGCCTGCTGACCGCCCCGAAAACCTTCTTCTGCCCGTCGGAGATCAACGATCAATGGCTGCTGGAGATGGGCGGATCGCAGAACCCGTTTCCGTTCCGCACCGGACCTCAAACGGGGGTTTTTGACACACGGCTCGGCTATGGAACCCGTCCGATGGTGGATTGGAACCCGACACCGGGAGTTCCCCCGGGGTATCAGATTTTTGATCGCCCCTCGGGATTTGCGGGCAGGAAACAG
>JAVQWE010000508.1:0-2257 GCA_033579175.1 Phycisphaerales bacterium
CGCTCCACCCGCGGCATCCCGTACAACTGGCCATAAAAGTCGAGCAAACTGTAGGCCGAGTGATACTCAGGAAAGCGATGATCTTCTGGAAGATACCCGATTCGCTGACGCACCTCGGCCATGCCGATCGGTGCCCCCAGAACGGTCGCTGACCCCTCCGTGGGACGGACAATTCCGAGAAGGATCTTGATCAATGTGGTCTTGCCGGCACCGTTCTGCCCCAACAGGCCGAAAATCTGCCCCGGAGCAACGCTCAGGCTCACGCCTCGCAAGGCTCGCACACGCCCGAACTCTTTCTGCAACTGTTGAGTTTCGATGACCGCCACGGCGACAGGTCCTGTGGAAGTTCCCCCGCCGACGATTGTAATCAGTGCTGAACCCGAACGACAGTGGCGAGGTCTTTCGGAAGGCGCCTCGCGCGGGCCTGGCGTCTCCCCTTCGCTCTCGACGTCGGACGGAGCTGGCAAACCAGCGCTCCGGCCCGACGATCGCCGGAATGTCAGTTCTGCGGCCAACCTGCTCCCTGTGCCTTTGCATTCATGGCGAGCGATCTCGCTTGTTGCCGAGCGGTGGATTCGGCACCTTGGGGATCGGCGGCCCCAGCCGGGTTCCCTCCGTCGGACGCGAACTCACGGCCAAGGGCCGCATCGTTCGCCACATCGCTCGAAGCTCGCGCTGCCGCAGGCCTCGCCAGCAGCGGCATCGGGAGCGCAGAAGCCATCATCGATCACCGCCAACGCTGCCGAAGCGACGCGCAAGCACGCTCGTCGGCGTCCGTCGACAACGCGCGCCGGGTCCTCATCATGTGCTACCTTCCTGAACGCGCCGCCCTTCCGTCCAGTGGGTGGGGAATGAATCTCAGGAACGATGCGTGTATCCGCCCACATCGCCGGTTCAGATGGCTTTCCGTCGGCGCCAGGGAGTCAAGCCCTGGAATGATGCGTGCCTGAGTTCGATCGGTTAAATCGCCTCCCGTGGGATGCCATCCTGCTGGACAATCGCGGTGGGCTCCGCACGCCACGTCGGGCGGAGTTTTTTTCCTGAACTCAGTCCGCGACCTCCCTGACCGTCAGCACCTATAATGTGGATTGACGGGTGAAGATCGCCTCATTCACGAAACTCTCTCCGCAAGGTTGACGCATCCGTTCAAGTACACTTGACGCCGGGCTGTAACGACCGCGGTGTGCCGTGAAGACTGTTGCAGAGCGCCTGCGAGTCCGTCTTAAAATGGAAGGCTCATGCCCTCCTGCGGGATGAGCGTTGGATCGAGTTGCAGAGGAACCAGCTGCGATGCATCGATACCTCCTCGTGGTCAGCCTGGTCCTGGGTCTCAGCGCCGCGAGGCTGACTGCCGATCCGGTGACGAAGGATTTGCCGCCCCCCCCGGCGGCGATCCTCAACGGGCCCAAGTCGCTGGAAGACTTGAAAGTCTTTCAGAAACACACCCGGGCTTTGGTCGAACGGATCACACCGGCCACCGTCTGCCTGCTGGTCGGGGGTGCGTCGGGGAGCGGCGTCATCGTATCGGAAGATGGCTTGATCCTGACCGCCGGGCACGTCTCCGGTGAGCCGAATCGCCCGATCACCGTCGTTCTGCACGATGGCCGCCGCGTCAAGGGCATGACCTTGGGACGCTGGTCCCAGATCGACAGCGGGATGGCCAAGATCACGGAGCCGGGTCCGTGGCCGTATTGCGAACTCGGAGTGTCGAAGGATCTCAAGCCGGGTCAATGGTGCCTGGCCGCCGGGCACCCGGGAGGATTCAAGAACGATCGTCCGCCGGTCATCCGGGTCGGGAAGATCGGCCTTGCCAATGCCGTGCTCATCCAGAGCGATTGCACGCTGGTCGGCGGCGATTCGGGCGGACCCTTGTTCGACATGTCCGGCAAGGTCATCGGCATTCACAGTCGGATCGGAACGCCCCTGACGGCGAATATCCACGTCCCGGTCGATACCTATCGGGAAACCTGGGATCAGCTGGTGAAGGGGGAGAAGATCGGGGAAACGCAGGTTTGGCTGGGCGTGCGGGCTGATGTGGACGCCAAGAACTGCCGGCTTGGCGAAATCACCCCGGATTCGCCGGCGGAACGCGCCGGCTTGAAGGCGGGCGACGTCATTCTCAAGTTCGATGGCACCGAGGTTGCCTCCTATGCCGACATGGTGCGGCAACTACAAAAGCGAAAACCCGGCGAGGAGGTCGACCTGGAGGTTCGGCGCGGCGATGAGATTCTCAAGCTGAAGGTCGTGCTGGGCAAAC
>JAVQWE010000509.1:0-2257 GCA_033579175.1 Phycisphaerales bacterium
TGACAGGGTTGCCCCGCTCAAAGCCGACCTCAACCACCTCGCTCTGATCGGGCGTTCGGGCCAGCGGCGCGGACAGGGTCAGACACGCCTCCCAGTCCGGCTCCTGATTGGGGTTTTCGATTTCGGCCCCTTCATGGCTGATGTGCCAGAGGTTGCGATCCTGACTGTAAATCTTTTTCCGGGACTGAGCGATGGGAATTCCGTGTTTCTCGGCGTATTCGACGGCGCTTTCACGATCGCGCAGCTCAAATCGCGGGTCCTTCCACGGAGCGATGATTTTCAGGTCCGGCGCCAGCGCCATGTACGTCAGCTCGAAGCGAACCTGGTCATTGCCCTTGCCGGTGGCACCATGGGCCACGGCATCGGCGCCGGTTTGCCGGGCGACTGCCACCTGACGAGCGGCAATCAGAGGGCGGGCAATGCTCGTGCCCAGCAGATAATCGCGCTCGTAGATGGCATGCGCCCGCAGCATGGGGAAGCAATAGTGCTCAGCGAACTCACGGCGAAGATCCATGACAACCACTTCATCCGCGCCGCTCTTGCGAGCCTTGGCCTCAATGCCGGCAAGCTCATCTCCCTGCCCCAGTTCGGCCGCGAACGCGACGAGTTTCACCCCCGGATAGCGATCCTTCAACCACGGAAGAATGACCGACGTGTCCAGTCCGCCAGAGTAGGCGAGAACGATCTTGTTCGGGTTGGCGTGCGTCATGTTCTGATGGGGATTTAATTGCTCAGGCAACGGCAGGCGGCGGATCGCAGGGAGCACACCGCGGTTTCCCCGCTCGCAGCTTGCTCCGCAGTCGCAGCACCAGCACTCCGAGCAGCCATTTCAGTCATATCATCGTGTCGGAGAGGCTGCCGGGGTCTACCTTCTGCACCGCCTCGGGATTCCGCTCTTTTTCGATCAGGTGCTTGCCAAGCTCCAATCTGCGGATGACCTCATCCATGCCGTCCGGTCGCTTCCGCGGATTGGTGGCGATCATGTCCATGACGAGGTTATTCACTGCCTGAGGAAGCCTGGGGTTGAGCTGGATCGGCTGGGTGATCAGGTCGTCGGAGAGCAGGCTGTTTTCACCCTTCTTGCTGGTCGTGTACAGGGTGGGGATGGTTTTGCCACTGACCGCCCAATAGAGGGTGGCTCCGAGGTTGAAAACATCGGTTTGAATCGTCACCGGCCGGCGGGCTACCTGTTCGGGAGCGATGTAATCCGGGGTGCCCTGAATGCGCTCTTTGATCGTCCCGATTTTGCAGGACTGTCCATAGTCGATGACTTTCACCTGCCCGGCGTCGTTTCGAAGGATGTTGTTGGGCTTGACATCGCAATGCACATATCCAAGCCCGTGCATGTATTTGAGCCCCTGCGCCGCACACGTGAAGGTGTCGAGGACGTCCAGCAGATCCGGAGGAAGGTAAACATCCAGCGGTCGTCCGTCGACCAGCTCCATCAGCAGGAACGCTTCCGTGACCTTCAGCAACAGTGTCTTTTGAATCTTCAGGTCGTAGGACCGGCGCAGATTCGGGTGGTTGAACTGCCGCGAGATGTCGAATTCCGACTCCATCTGTTCGATGAAGCGAATATCCTTCGGATCCTCGCGCTTGACATGCTTCAGCGCATACCGCCGACCGGTCTCCGGGTCCACGACGAGATAGATTGTGCTGCGCGCGCCTTCTCCGAGCCGCTCGAGCACTTCGTAGTTGAGCAACCGTTGGCCCATGCAGGAACATTCCACCCGCGCTGGCGTGCGAGAGCTCGTGGGGCGGTGGCCCCCGCTTGCTTCTGCTGGCTCAACCAGCCGTATCGCCATCCAACCGATGCGCTGGCGCCGGTCGAAAGCACGCTCAGTTCAGGGCTAACTTAGGTGAATCCAGGCGCAAGTCAAGCCAACACTGTGCGCCGCGATGATGACGCAACCGCAGCGGCATTGATCCCAAGCGGCGCCGGCAAAGGCCGCGGGAAAGCGGTTCCGGGCGTGCCTCCCATCGGGATCGAAGCGGTGCTTCGGCGGCGTACCTTGCGCTGCGCCAGGCGGCAAGGAAACCCGCAAGCGCAGGCCAGGCAAGCAACTGCCCTATGGCAGGATGCGGGATCGGAAATCTGCCAGAGGAAATTGCGCACCGGCCGTCGCAGGGGAGCCCCCGGCGGGCTGGGCGATGACGTTTCGTGCCGGGATGGCCAATCGACTTTGCAGGGCTGCCACGAGCCGGCTGGCACGTCGGAGCTGCATCGGGGTCGGCGCGGATTGGTCCAGATCGCCCA
>JAVQWE010000510.1:0-2252 GCA_033579175.1 Phycisphaerales bacterium
CACGGGTGGCCGAGGTGACCGTCGAATCCCCGATGGATGGCGCGACAGTTGCCACCGTGGATTGGAACGATCTGCGACCCCGGACGGTGCGAATCGTCGTCGCGGCCGGCGAATCCGCCACGCCACCCGATGCCTTCAGTGGATATTGATGCTGCATGTCGCGCCGGCCGGGAGGCTTGACGGAATGCCCCCGGGCGCGTCAGATCAATCGAAGGCCAAGGAGTGCCATGTTGCCTCGCATTGCTTTTCTGGCGCTAAGCCTGCTCGTTGCCCAACTGTCATTTGCGCAGAACACTTCGGCCCTGATCAACGAGCAACTCGACGCGCTGATCAAGCTCGATCTGAAAACCACGCTGCCTGAAGCATTGAGGCAGATCACTCAGCAGACCGGAGTTCGCCTGGAGGCCGCGCCGTCGGTCTGGGAGCTGCTTCCCTACGGGCGACAGACGCCCATCACCGCCAAGCTGGAGAACCTGACGCTTCGGGAAGGTCTGACCGAGCTGACGCGCGCCTTGGGCCTGCGCTTTGAACTGAAGGATGAGGCCGTGGAGATTCAGCCCCTGCCGGCTCTGGCCCGCTTGGGTCGTCGGGCGACGCTGGATGAGCTTCGGACGCTTCGGGCGCTGCACGCCGCCCGCCTGGATGTACCGGTCAACGCGCGCGGAATCCCGTATCCGCAGTTGATCGAGGCGTTGGCTGCCCGGCTGGCCGCTCTTTCCCCTCCCGTGGAATTCGAAAATCGAGCCGGTGATCTGCCAGCCAACCCGTTGATCGGCATTGCCCGCGAGGTGAGCCTGCTGGATGCCCTGGAGGCCATGTCCGCACAGACCTCAGTCACCTGGCATCCGTGGGGCAACGGAATCATCGTCCTGAAGAAGCAGGAACAGGTCAGCAATCAGCTTTCCCGGCCGGTGACGCTCCGCTACAGCGGCGAAGACGTTACGCAGGTGCTGGCCGACCTGGCGGCCAAGTCCGGGGTGCCGTTTACTTTCCGGCCGGGATCGATCCAGCACATTCCGGCAGAGTTCCGTCGGATTCGGCTGGTGGTGGATAACGCCCCGATCACGCAGGCACTGGAAAGCATTTCGGCCTTCACCGGGCTGGGTTACAGCTACGACGAGCGCGGCGTGTACATCTGGAACCAGACCTACGGGGTGGATGCCGGCCAGCGTGACCCGGCGGTGGTGCTGTTTGATCTGGGTGACGGCGTGAATGTCGTGCTGCCGCGCTCCCATCTCCCGCCGGATGTGCAGCAATACATCGAACAAAAACGCGCGCAGGATGTGATCCGGGTGATCCGCGAAAAGATGCAGAAAGAAGGTTTCCAGCCCACAACCCAGCCGGCCGAGCCGGATCTGTGATCTGGATCACTTTCAGGCCAGAAGCCCCAGTTCCGTCAGAACCTTTCGCAGGCGGTCCTTCGTGGCTGGCGCCGGTGGAACCAACGGCAGGCGCAGATGCTCCGGACACAAGCCCATCATGGCCAAGGCGGACTTGACCGGTCCGGGTGAGGTCTCGATGAAATTCGCTTCCATCAACGGCAGCAACTGATAATGCAGCCTCCGGGCCGGTTCCCATTCTCCGGCGAAGCAGAGCCGGCACAGTTCGCTCATCTGCCGTGGGGCTTCATTGGATGCCACGGACACCACGCCGTCACCCCCCAGAGCCAGGATCGCGAAGGTCAGGGCATCGTCGCCGCTGAAGACACGGAACCCCGCCGGACGATCGCGCAGAATCGCCTGAATCTGCATCAGGTCTCCGCACGCTTCTTTGATTCCCACGATGTTGGGCACGGTGCGGGCCAGTTCCAACGTGGTGGCGGGCAGCAGGTTACACCCGGTCCGACCGGGAACGTTATATAAGATCACCGGCACCTCACCTGCCGACGCTGCCACCGCGCGAAAATGCGCCAGCAATCCCGACTGCGTGGGCTTATTGTAGTACGGCGCCACGACCAGCACGGCATCGGCCCCGACTTCCACTGCCGATCGCGTGTATTGCACCGCCGACGACGTACTGTTGCTGCCCGTGCCTGCGATAATCCGCGCCCTACCCCGCGCCTGTTCGATCACGATCCGAATAATCCGCAGGTCTTCTGCCTCGGTGGTGGTGGCGGTTTCCCCCGTCGTTCCACAGGGAACCAGCAATTTCACGCCATTGTCGATCTGATGATCCACCAGCCGGCGCAGCGTTGGCTCGTCGATCGCTCCGTCGGACCGGAACGGCGTCACCAGCGCCGTGGCGCAGCCCCG
>JAVQWE010000511.1:0-2246 GCA_033579175.1 Phycisphaerales bacterium
AGTTCGCCGACGGCTCGTTCTTCGATTACGGCGGAACGGTAGAGCAGACGCTTGAGCAGATTCGCAAGTTCGAGCCGGCCGATTGCCAAGGGTACCTGCGATTTCTCGAACACTCCCGGAAAATCTTTCAGACAGGCTTTCTTGAGCTGGGAGATGCGAAGTTTGACCGTTTCTGGACGATGCTTCGCTGCACACCAGACCTGCTCCGCCTGGGTAACTGGCGGAGCGTCTGGGGGATGACCTGCAAATACATCCGCAACGAGAAGCTGCGACGCGTCTTCTCGTTTCAACCGTTGCTGGTGGGGGGCAACCCCTTCAGCACCACATCCATCTACTCGCTGATCCATTACCTGGAACGCGAATGGGGAGTGCACTTCGCACTGGGTGGCACCGGTGCGGTGGTGTCGGCGTTGGAACAACTGATGCGGGAAGTGGGCATTGAGATTCGTCTCGGCCAGGAGGCACGGAAAATCACAACCCGCCGGCTCTCAGCACTGGATCAGGTTGCGGGTGTCGCAAGCGACGATTTGAGAAAGCGCAAACGAGCGATCGTGCCGCGTTCGCCGAAGGTTGACGGCGTGCAACTCGCGTCCGGAGAAGTCATTCGGGGTGAGCTTCCTGCGGACAACACCGTCATCGTCTGCAACGCCGACCCGCCTTGGGTGTATCAGCATCTGCTCGACGCCGATCTTCGACGGGGTCTGGCAGCGCGCAGAATCTCGTCGAAGATCAAACCGTTGAAGTATTCGATGGGTCTGTTCGTGCTTTATTTCGGCACGACCCGGAAGTATCCGCAGATTCCGCATCACACCATCATTCTGGGCCAGAGATACAAAGCGCTTCTCCGCGACATGTTCGACGCCAAAACGCTGGAGTGGCAGGACCTCAGCGTCTACCTGCATCGCCCGACCGCCACCGATCCATCCATGGCCCCGGCCGGGTGCGATTGCTGGTATGTGCTGGTGCCAGTGCCGAACCTGCTGGGCGGGCAGAATTGGGGGGAAATCGGACCGAAATACCGTCAGGCCGTGATCGACTACCTCCAGCGTACTGCCTTACCGGGGCTGCGAGACTGCATGGTTGAGGATTTCTACGTCACGCCCGAGCACTTTCGCGATCGGTTAAACTCCATGCACGGGGCCGGTTTCAGCATTCAGCCGACGTTTGACCAATCCGCCTGGTTCCGGTTCCACAACAAGGCTCCGGGGATCGAAGGGTTGTATTTCGTTGGCGCCGGGACACACCCGGGGGCAGGGGTTCCCGGAGTGCTTTGCAGCGCAAAGGTGCTGGATCGATACATCGCGCCCGTGAACGTGGAATGACCCATGTGGCACCTCGGACGACAGCCGACATCCAGCAACAGGCCGATTCTGCCGTCTGGTTCTGTCGTTGCTTGACGGTCTTTCCCGCGGCGGATACGGTCAAATCCCGCATGTTGAAGCGAACCCCTTTCTACGAATTCCACGTCAAGGCGGGGGGGAAGATGGTGGATTTCGCAGGCTGGGAAATGCCGACGCACTACCGCTCTGTCGTTGAGGAGCATCATCAGACGCGCAACAGCGGCAGCTTGTTTGACGTCTCGCACATGGGTCGGATTCGCGTTCAGGGCCGCGATGCGCAAACCTTTCTGGATAAAGTACTTACGCGCCGAATTCAGGATCAGAAGGTCGGGCAATCCCGCTACTCGCTGGTGTGCAATCCTGCCGGCGGGGTGATGGACGATGTCATCGTCAGCCGGGACACCCGCGACTGGCTGGTTGTCTGTAACGCTGCCAATCGGGAAAAGCTGCTGCAACATTTCCGTAAAGTCAGGCACGAGCAGGACTTAGATGTCGATTTCAACGATGAAACCGAGTCCACGGCGATGGTCGCCATACAAGGCCCGAAAGTCATCGACCGGCTGGCTGAAATCCTCCCCGGGGACCTGAAAGGGCTGAAGCGCTATCATTTCTACAGCGACAGCTACATGCTCGTGAAATTCACCGTCTTTCGAAGCGGCTACACCGGCGAGGACGGGGTTGAACTCATCATCAGTGCCAAAATGGCAGCTTTGGCCATGAAACTGCTTGGCGGGGGATTGGAAAAGGAGAACGCCACCATCCGCCCGGCTGGATTGGGTGCCCGGGACACCCTTCGCCTCGAGGCCGGCATGCCTCTCTACGGCCACGAGCTCAGTGAAAACATCGACGCCCTGTCTTCAGGCCTGAATTTTGCCATCGATCTGAGCAAGGATTTCATCGGCGCCG
>JAVQWE010000512.1:0-2231 GCA_033579175.1 Phycisphaerales bacterium
TCCGAACGAAAGACACGGTCACCATCCTTCGACCGCGCGCGGGGTCTTCCAAAGCCGCTCCGAAGCCCTCTACAGATGAGGATGACGAGCCGTTGAAGCCGGAAGTGCTCCTGAAACGCCCCACGGCAAAACCCTTGGACCCGATTGAGCTGGACTACCTGAACGACGATCCGACCCCGATCGCTCAGGACGAGGCGCAGAAGGAAGAACCCGCAACCACCATTCCCGTCCCGCCGGCAGCCGAGGCCGGCGACGATGGCAAAGGGACTCCCACCGGGGCCCCGCCTGCCCCGCAAAGACGGGACATCGTCGTGAAGCTGCCGCAGATGCTCAAGCCTCGGCAGACTGCCCCCCCGCCGCCGAAGGAACTGGGGGAATACACCCTTCCCGGCTGGGAATGTCTGGCCGATCCTGAACATGGCTTTGCCGCGTCTCAGGAGCGGTTCGTTCGCGAGCAGGCAGCGATCCTCGAGCAGACACTGAAAGAGTTCGATATCGACGCGCACGTCGTGGAGATCGACACCGGGCCGGTGATCACGATGTATGAAATCGCTCTGGCGCCGGGGATCAAGGTGAGCACGATTGCCTCGCTGTCCAACGACATTCAGCGGGCCTTGAAGGCCGAGACCGTCCGGATTGTCGCTCCCATTCCGGGAAAGAATACCGTCGGCATCGAAGTTCCCAACGCGCAGAAGGAGAAGGTGCGCTTCAAGGAACTGATGCAACTGGCGCCCGAGGCGACGTCCAAAATGACCATTCCGCTGTTCCTCGGCAAGGACGTCAGCGGAGAGCCGCTGATCACCGACCTCACTGCGATGCCACACTGCCTGATTGCCGGAACCACCGGTTCGGGCAAGAGCGTCTGCATCAACACGATCATCATGTCCATCATCTACATGCAGCGGCCGGACATGGTGAAGTTGATCCTGATCGATCCGAAAGTCGTGGAAATGGCACCGTTCAAGGACCTGCCCCACCTGATGTGCCCTGTGATCAACGACGCCGCCCGTGCAACAGGCGTGCTGGAGTGGGCAACGCAGAAGATGGACGAGCGCTATGACCTGCTGGCTGAAGCCGGTGTGCGAAACATCAAGGGATACAACAGCCTGACCCCCGAAGAACTGAAGGAACGATTCAAACCTTCATCTCCGGAGGAGGAAGCGAAAATCCCCAGGAAGCTCCCGTACATCGTGATCATTGTCGATGAACTTGCCGACCTGATGATGACTTCGGGCAAGGAAGTCGAGAACCACATCGTGCGCATTGCCCAGAAGGCCCGCGCGGTGGGAATCCACCTGGTTCTGGCTACCCAGCGACCGCAGGCGACGGTCGTGACCGGCCTGATCAAGGCAAACATGCCCAGCAAGATCGCGTTCCGCGTTGCCAGCAAGATGGACAGCCGGATCGTGCTGGATCAGAACGGGGGCGAGACCCTGCTCGGACAGGGAGACATGCTCTTCCTTCCACCCGGTTCCAGCAAGCCGATTCGGGGCCAGGGCACGTATATCGACGATCGCGAGATCAAGGACAGCGTGAAGCTCGTTCGCAGCCTCGCCGAAGCGCAGTACGAACCGGAACTCGTACAACTCAAGGCCGGACTGGGCAACGTGGACGAAGAAGCCACCAAGGACGAGCTATTCGAGCAGGCGGTACGGATTGTTCTGGAAACCCGCCGCGGGAGCGTCAGCCTGTTGCAGCGGCGGCTCACCATCGGTTACGCGCGCGCGAGTCGGCTGATCGAAGCCATGGCGGCGGCGGGTATCGTCGGCGACTACAAAGGCTCTCAGGCTCGCGAGGCCACCATTACTCTGGAAGAATGGGAAGCCCTCAAGGCCCAGCAGCAGCGCGACGCCGAAAGCGGCATGAGCGTGTGAGTCCCCCAGGCAGATCAACAACCCGCCGCGGCCGGGAGCCGGCCGTCACGGGCACCCCGACGGCTGTAACTGCCCTCAATCCCCCTGTTGGTCATTCGATTTCGCCTGACCGATCCAGAACGGAGCGTCACCGCCGGCGGCTCGCGGCTCGCTGTAAAGGGGTTCTGCTTCGGGTGACTCCCGATGCGTGCGAGGTTCCAGCCGCTGACCGGCAGCTTCGGAGATCACCCGAACTCGTGGCGCGGTGTTTCACCGGTCGCCTGAGGCCGTCGGGCGCATCGGTCTGCTGAACCGCACCCACAGCATTGCCTTCGCCGCCGGCAGAACCCGTATTTCGAAACCGCTCGATTGTGCTCC
>JAVQWE010000513.1:0-2227 GCA_033579175.1 Phycisphaerales bacterium
TTCCTGGATCGGTCAAATCGGTGATTTCTGGGCGGCTCGGGGATGGTTTCCGCACAATCTGCCGGCAATCTGGGCAGGCTGGGGAGGAAATTTTGATGATCCAAAATCAATACTTGGAACGCTCAAAATCACGATCGCTGAGCCGGGGTTCTTTTATTCGCTGACCTATTGCACAGCGATCGTGTTTTTCGGTCTGCGCCGCATCCGGCGGCGGAAAACCCCTTACGTGACCCTGCAAACGCTCTCACTCGCGGCGTTTCAGATTGTCCCCCTGTTTCTGCTGCCCTACCTCCTGCTGCCGTGGATGGGCCACAATGGCTGGTTCGACGCCGGCTTGGGCAAATGGCTGGCAGATCAGCTCTTCCCAGAGGTACCTTACGGGCATGGCAGGGAATACTGGCGCGCGTTCGGGTTGATCCTGGCATGGCCGCTGTTCATCTGGAACGTGTTTACGGATCAGCCAATGTGGATGTGGCTGGGGATCAGCCTCGTGCAGACCTGCGTTGCAATTCCTTTGCTGATCTATTTTTACGGCAAGGGTGCATACTGCGGCTGGGTCTGTTCCTGCGGCGCGCTGGCCGAGACGATGGGAGACGCCCACCGCACCAAGATGCCGCACGGTCCGTTCTGGAACCGGTTCAACATGCTTGGGCAGGTTTTCCTGAGTTTTGCCCTGCTGCTGTTGCTGCTGCGAGTGGCGGGGTGGATCGCGCCCGGGTCAATATTCGGGCGGGCGGGGGAGTATCTGCTGAAGGAACTTCCGCTGTTCAATTACGTGTGGTTTGTCGATCTGCTGTGGGCCGGCATTCTCGGGGTGGGGTTGTACTGGCACTTCAGCGGGCGGGTCTGGTGCCGATTTGCCTGCCCGTTGGCCGCGTTGATGCACATCTACGCGCGCTTCAGCCGGTTTCGCATCATCCCGGAGAAGCAGAAGTGCATTTCCTGCAACGTGTGTACGAGTGTCTGCCATCAGGGGATCGACATCATGAATTTCGCCAACAAGGGTCTGCCGATGGCCGACCCCCAATGCGTGCGCTGCTCGGCATGTGTGCAGATGTGCCCCACCGGCGTGCTGAGCTTCGGGCAGGTTGATCCTCGGACAGGCCGGGTGATTCGAATGGACAGAATCGCTGCCTCGACGGTGCAGATTCGCGAGATGGGCATCGGCAGGCGGAAATCCACAGCCTGAAGGCAAGCCGCGCTGCACCGCGGCTGCTTTGTTGCATGCGTCCGACGAAGGTCAGCGTGTGATCCCGCGAGGTCAGCGGAATTGTGCCTGCGTGCAGTGCGTTGCACTCGGCTGTAGAATCCGGAATACATGATCAACTGCACTTCCATGGGTTCTCTCCTGAGACTGATTCTGGCAGCGGTTCTGCTCCCCGCCGCCGGCGCGCCGGGTTCGGACCACACGCAGTTTGACGCGATTCTTCGTGAGGTTGTGCGCGGCGAGCGCGTGGATTATCAGAAGATCAAGTCAGATCATCTGCCGGCGCTGCGCAGTTACCTTGCGATGCTGGCCGAGGCGCGACCTTCGGACGCCAGCCGTGCCGAGCAATTGGCGTTCTACATCAACCTGTACAACGCGACGATGATCCAGGCGGTGATCGATCGCGATCCCACGAAGTTCAAGCCGTCGGATAACGACTTTGCAGTGTTCAAGGAAAAGCTGGTGCGCGCAGAGGGGCGTACCCTGTCGCTCAACGAACTGGAGAACGATGTCATTCGCCCGCGATTCAACGATCCTCGAGTCCATGCGGCGCTGGTGTGCGCGGCGGTGTCGTGCCCGCCGATTCTCAACCGGGCCTACCGCGCCGACGATCTCGATCAGGTTCTGACCGAAAACGTTCGCCGCTGGCTCAACGACCCGAAGCGAAACGAAATCGACGAAGCGAACCGAACGCTCAGATTGAGCCGGATTTTCGAATGGTATGCCCCGGACTTCGGCGGGGCCGGGAAACTTGCGGATTTCGTCAGCCTTTACCTCGGGAGAGACGTGCGGGGGTTCGCCATCGAATTCAAGGAGTATGATTGGTCGTTGAATGCGGCCGGCTGATGCGCCATCCGCGGGGCGGTGTCCTGCGCGCCCGCGGTTGCAGTGATTCGGAGTACGCCGCGACGGAAGAAATGGATCAATCGGTCGCTGAATGAGGGGGGTATGCAGTTTTGGGACCGGGCGGGGTAGTCAACGCATGGCAGACACCTCCGTAAAGCTCACCGCCGAGGAAAT
>JAVQWE010000514.1:0-2226 GCA_033579175.1 Phycisphaerales bacterium
CGCCGGGTCGATGGCAATCCCGTTATATTCCATTTCGACCAGAACATCGATCAGCGGAATCTCCAGCTCGTCGGCGAGTTTCCGCAGCACCGGCACCTGATTCAGGCGGGCATCGAGAATCCGATACAGCCGCCAGGCGATATCGGCATCCT
The DNA here is from genome assembly GCA_033579175.1 of Phycisphaerales bacterium. Taxonomy (GTDB): domain Bacteria; phylum Planctomycetota; class Phycisphaerae; order Tepidisphaerales; family Tepidisphaeraceae; genus JAVQWE01. The sequence continues at coordinate 153 of JAVQWE010000514.1, forward strand.
CCGCGGCATAGCGGGTAACACGATCCAGCTCCACTTTTTCCATGGAAATCTGTCGCGTGCCCTTGCCGATCAGGTCGCTGGTGGGGATTTTTTCAAACCGCAGCATCTCCCGGGCCAAGGCATCAATGCCGTAGCTGTTCCGGCCGGCGTCCAGAAGGAACGCGGCGATCATGGTATCCAGCCGTATCCCCCGAAGTTCGATGCCGGCATTCCGCATCACCAGTGCATCGTATTTGAGGTTGTGGCCGACCTTGCCCACCGAGGGGTCCTGCAGGATCGCTCGCAAGGCCGGCAAAACCTGCTCGGCGGGAAGGAAGGTAGATCCCGCCGGCCCACGGACCGGCACGTAAAATCCCGTGCCCTCCTGCCAACTGAAGCTCATGCCGATCAGATGCGAGCGCATCGCCCCCAGATCGCTGGTTTCAGTGTCAAAAGCGAAGCACTCCTGTTTGTTCAACTGCCGCAGGAACGACTCAAATGCATCGACGTCATTGACCAACCGGTAATCGCATTCATGGCTCGTCCGCAGCCCGTCGGCCGGCGCGACGGTGCCACCTCCGTGCAGGTCAAACAAGCCCCTCACGACCGGGGGCGTTGACACCGGCGGGTTGTCGGAGGGCGGCGGGGTGGGCTCCGGTCCGAGCTTCTTGATCAAGGAATGGAACCCCAACTCGTCGAGCAGAGGCCTGAGCCTGGCGACATCAAAGCCCCGGAACGCGCAACGCGCCAGATCAAGTTCCAGCGGCACGTCGCGCCGCAGGGTAACCAGTTGACGCGAAATCGGCAGCCGATCCCCGAATTTCAGCAGGTTTTCCCGCATTCTGGGTGTCATCTCATCGGCGTGCCTCAACACTTCCATCGCTGAACCATATTTCTGAATGAGCCGCACGGCCGTGGCTTCCCCGACGTTGGGGATGCCCGGCACGTTGTCGGTCTTGTCTCCCATGAGGGTTTGCACTTCGATCGCCTGCTCCGGGCCGTAGCCGAACCGCTCCCGCATGGTCTGGGCATCCAGAACCTCGTTGGATTGCACGTCGTACATGCGCACCCCCTCGGCCAGCAATTGTCGTAAGTCCTTATCTTTACTGACGATATAAACATCGAGGCCCTGGCTTCTCAGCTGGTTGACCATCGTCGCGATCAAGTCATCTGCCTCGAATCCCGGGACCTCAAAGATCGGAACCCCGGCCGCCGAGACGATCTGCAGAATTCGTCGGGCCTGAGGCGCAAAATCCGGCGGTGGGGGCGTGCGGTGGGCCTTGTATTCCGGGTAAATCTCCCGTCGGAAAACGGTCTCGTCGCTGTGGTCGATGACCATCGCCAGGTAGTCCGGCTTCCGCTGCTCCACCAGATTCAAGAGCATCTGCGTGAAAACAAAAGTGGCCTTGGTGGGTTCCCCTCCGGGGGATGAAAGCTCGCGGAAGGGCGCGTAATACGCCCGGAAGATGTGGGCGTGGCCGTCGATGATGTAAAAGCTGGGCATTCACCCGGATTGTTCATTTCCGGGTGTCAATTGTCGAATGGAACGTTTTCTCCCGTGCCACTCGACATCCCACCCCTCGCCTTCTACTGTCGCCGCAGCCATGTACGGCGCGTATCTTGCTCTGGGAACCGCAATCTGTTGGACCATCAGCGCCGTAGCCTTTGAGGAAGCCTCCCGGCGCGTCGGCTCCGTGCCGGTCAATCTGATTCGGCTGATCATGGCCATGCTGATGCTGGCGCTGCTGAACCAGGCGCGGCTGGGGGAGGCCTTGCCGTTCTCCGCAACCGCCGGCCAGTGGGTTTACCTGCTGCTCTCCGGAGTTCTCGGCTTTTCCATCGGCGACTTGGCCTTGTTTCGGGCTTTCGTGCTGCTGGGGTCACGGCTGGCCACCCTGCTGATGTGCCTGGCACCGATTTTCGCCGCCGTCACGGAATGGCTCTGGCTCGGGGGGTTGATCAGCCCCTGGCAGCTTCTGGGGATGGGGGTGACGCTGTTGGGAGTCGCATGGGTCGTCTGCGAGAAGCCCCCGGGGCTGCCCTCGACGGAAGAAGCAGATTCCAACCCCGACAATGCCCCGCCGGTGGGAAATTC
>JAVQWE010000515.1:0-2206 GCA_033579175.1 Phycisphaerales bacterium
GAGACGTCGTTGAGCTTGCGCAGTTCCTCTTCGGCCTCGGCTTTCTGAAGCTCCAGCACCCGCAGCCTCTGCACTCCGGGATGCTTCGGCATGGCATTGGTCGCACCAAGCTGGCTGCGAACCTGGTCCATCTCATTGACGATGCGCCCAAGCCGGGAGATCAGAACCTTGCGTTGCTCTTCCAGGTCAGCCACGCCGGTGGAGTTCTTCAGGTTCCGGATCTCACGCTCCAGTTCCTCAATCTGCCGTCGCACCTGTTCCTGCTGATTCCCGAAGAAACGGGCGGTGATGGGATTGCGGTGAATCCGGGCGCGAACCACACGGAACGCATCGACATATGCGTTCACAACATCCCGGGCGACCTGAGGATCACGAGCCTCAAAGCTCACCCGCAGGATGTTCGAATCCGGTTCGACTTCGACCAGCAGCTTGCGATCAATCTTCAGGATGGCGGCTTGGTTGTCCGGATCTTCCCGAATGAACCGGGCGACGGGTGCCGGCGCGGCGCCGGAGAGTATCCTTCCGCTCCCGAGTCGCGCAATGACCGCCTCGGCGACTTCGCGCGACCGGAGGATCTGCAGTTCGGTGTTAATCTCTGCCACCCGGCTTTGAATCGGCGAGACCACCGCCTTGCCGATCTGAACGCTCGGATCCGGGAGCATGCTCTCGGGGCCAAGACGAACCAGCAGGCTGGCGGTGCTTCGATAGCTGGCCGGCAAAAGCAGTGCTGCTGCCAGCGCCAGGCCGAAAACGACGGCAAAAAACCCCAGCGACTTGCGTGCGTGCCGGAACAGGATGAACAGGAGGTCGCGACTGTTGGCAGCGACGGCGATGTCCTCAGCGCGTTGCTGCCGCTCCGCGTGCGCCAGGACGATCAGTTCGTCAGGAACGCGAATCAGCTCGGCTGGTTTTTCCCCAGCGCTCCGACGGATCAGAAATGTTTCTCCCTTGCTCACAAGCTCACCTTCCCCGGCACGATTGGTGCCCGCGTTCACGACCCGTCCCCGCTCGCCGTCGCGGTATGCCACACCGGACGGCCGCACAGCGTCAACGTCGGACAAACCATGGGGCGACTTGGCCTTCAGCCCCCCTCGACAACGCAAGATTCTGACACTGCGTCGAAAACCCGATTCTTGGCGTATGTTATCGGAATCACAGACGCAATGCGAGTCAGGAACTCAAACCCTGCTTACAGCTCGGCCGGCTCGATGGTTGCGCGCATGGAGCCACGGCAGCTTGAGATGCGAAAATCCGCCCCATAGGCCTGTATCTGCTGACGTTTCAGTTCGGCCAGCTCCCGATGCCCGGTGAAAACGATGGCGCGGCCGGTGGTGTCCACTTCCCGAGCCATCTGCCAGCCCTTGCCACGCGGGTAGCCAAAGACGGCCTGGAGCATCTCGATGACATACTCGTAGGTGTGCTCATCGTCGTCGAGAAGGACGACGTTGTAGGGCGGAAGCCGCTTGACTTTCTCCCTGTGCCGGCCTGCCGGTGTTGCGGCAGTTTTCTGTTCCATGACGGTCGCTTCAGTCATTCTCACACCATCAGAACCTTCGGCGGGAAAAATTTCAACGAAAAACCGCCCCGCCTCAGGGTACCGGGAGATTCAGCCCGCACAATGAGCCAAGCCGCCAAGCCCGGACAACCATGGTCCGGCCGCGTCCGGAAAAAGGTTCAGGCCACGAACTTCTTGATGATGATCGTGTCGTTCTGCCCCCCGAAGCCAAAACTGTTGCTCATGGCCGTGTCAATGCGGGCTTTTCGGGCAGCATTGGGAACGTAATCCAGATCACACTCCGGATCGCGGGTGTGCAGGTTCATGGTCGGGGGGAGCACCTGGTCACGGATCGCCAGGATGCAAGTGATCAACTCCACCGCCCCGGCGGCGGCGATCAGATGGCCCATCATGCTCTTGATTGAGCTGACAGGGATGTTTCGGGCATGCTCGCCAAAGACCTGTTTGATGGCGCCTGTCTCATTGCCGTCGTTTTCCCGGGTGCCGGTGCCATGGGCATTGATGTAATGGATGTCCTTCGGCGTCATGCCAGCATCGGCAAGTGCTTCCTTCATCGCCATGACTGCGCCGGTGCCATCAGGATGCTGATCAGTGATGCGGAACGCATCGGCCGTTGAGCCATAGCCGGCCACCTCCGCCAGGATGTTGGCTCCACGCTTGCGGGCGTGATCGAGCGTTTCCAGAATGACC
>JAVQWE010000516.1:0-2200 GCA_033579175.1 Phycisphaerales bacterium
CCAATTCGATCAAGACAGCCACCCCTGCGATTTCTCCCCCAAGCTGCTGCACTAGATCACAGCAGGCCTTCATGGTGCCTCCTGTTGCCAGCACGTCATCCACCACGAGTACGCGCTGTCCGTGAATGATGGCATCCTCATGCATTTCCAACTGATCTTTGCCATACTCAAGGTCATAGGTCATGGATACCTTGCGGAACGGGAGCTTTCCCGGCTTCCGAACCACCTGAAAACCGGCAGAAATGGCGCATGCCACGGCAGTACCAAAGATGAACCCCCGGCTTTCGGCCCCCACGACGACATCTATCCCCTTGCCACGAAAGGGGTTAGCGAGAAGTTCAATCGCCAGAGCCAACCCGCCGGGATCGGCCAGCAGCGGACTGATGTCACGGAAAAGAATCCCCGGTTTCGGGAAATCGGGGATATCGCGAATCAGCCGTTTCAGGTGGGAAATAGGGTCGGTCATGAGGCAGATTGTAGATTTCCACCCCCCAAAAGCCACGTTTTGGCGGGTTTCCCCATCGGTTCGGGAAGATTGTAAGCCCCAAAGGGCACTAATCGCTGGCTGTCCCGGCCGAGTCGATGGTAAGTCAGGCTCCGGCGGGAGGCGTGGTCAGGGATTGGCTATGGCACACTTGCGGTTATTGCGACGTACCCCTGCTTTTACTCTGGTTGAACTGCTGGTGGTCATCGGGATCATCGGCATCCTGCTGGGGATTCTGCTCCCGGTCGTAGGAAAAGTGCGACAATCGGGTTACCGCACAGCCTGTGCGTCAAACCTGCGGGAGATCGGCAATTTCTTCCAGATGTATCTGAACGACAACAAGCAGCGAGTGCCAAGGATGAACCCGCTGCCATCACTGCAGCCGCCGCTGTACGATGCCCCGTCGGTCGTGGAAGTGTTCCAGCCGTACGCGAAAAACGCCAATCAGGTCTATCGTTGCCCGGTGGATCGGATCATCAACGAAGAGCCGCCTCCGCCCGGGTCTTCCACCCGGCAGGCGGACACCTACTTTGAACGCGAAGGCACCAGTTACGAATACAACGTGTTCTTTAACGCCTTTTCCAGCACGGACGAGATCACCGGGATCAACAAGGTGTGGCAGGATGCCCTGAACGACATCGGCCGCCGGGGCCGAACCCCCGACAAGATCGACATCTTCCGCGATTTCGATCCGTTCCATGGAAAAAGCGGTTCTGAAACCTCGCGAAACTACCTGTTTGCCGACTTTCACGTCGGTGGGCGGCCGCCGGGGGGAACGCGATTCCGCTGACCCGGGCGCGCCGGAGGATCTGATCATGCCAACATCGCCTTCAAAACCATCGAGGAAGCTGTTGAACAAGCCCGTTTTGCTGGTCGCGGCGGTCGGAGCAATCGCGCTGGCGGGCGGGGCGACGATGGCGCTGTGGCCGAAGAATCAGGAGAAGCTCGTCGCCGAATGGGCACAGAAGTCGCCGGAGGAACTGCGTCGGGCCGTCGAAAGCGGCGCGGTTCCCCGGGAAGTGGCTTGGGAAGCGTTCGCGCAGGCCCGCGAAGCCGAGATGCAGAAGCGCATCGATGGCTACTTCGCCCTGAGCAAACCTCTGGACCGTCAACGGTATCTCGACAAGCTCATTGATGAAACGCTGGCACGACAGCGCGAGTGGGAGCAACGCGCGGCCACCCGACCGGCACGCAGCGAGTGGATGTGGCGCTTCGCCGACGGGCAGCTCCGACGCGAGGGAGATCGCGGGCCGACTTCACAGCCCTCCGAGGAACGGCGCCGCCAGATGGAACAGCGGCGGGCGCTGCGAGCAGATTCCACCCCTCCGGCTGAGCGGGCGCGACGGGTTGAGTTCATGGCTGCCATGCGGAAACGCATGCAGGAGCGGGGCATACAACCTCCGGGAGGACCCGGGGGCTTCGGCGGTCCCGGACGCGGGTTCTTCGGCGGACCGGGCGGTAGCCGCGACGGCGCCGGACGCAGTCCCGGCTGAAATCCCCGGTTAGATTCCTTCACTCCCAAGCGTCTCCCTCCGGGCACGTTCCATTCCGGAAGGAGATATGCCTATGCAAACCCGACTGACCGCCCGTTCCGGGCGTGCCCGCCGGCAGCTCCTGATCGCGGCGGCGGCAGTGGTCGCACTGCTGGCCACGGCCGCGTGGTATTTTCTGCCCCAGCAGGACGACGCCGGCCAACTGAAGGTTATCGTGGACGGG
>JAVQWE010000517.1:0-2194 GCA_033579175.1 Phycisphaerales bacterium
ACCCGCTGCCGGCGCCGATCGAGTGCCCGACCGGATTGAACGATCTCCGAGCAGAACTCGTAGGTTTTTTCGAACAACTGCTGGTATCTGGGGGAAAGCGCATAGGTCTCGTCGGACAGATCGCGTGTTGGGAAGCAATGCTCACCTTCCCAGTCCCGCGCAATGTCGGCACGGGTACGCTGCACGAAATGCCTGGCCAGTTCGGCACGCTGTGGTTCGCTCAGGGCGGTTGTATTCCAGCTTCTGAACTCCGGACGAAGCAACGATAACAGAGACTGGAACGATTCAGGAATTCCGCTGTGAGGCGTGGCCGTCAGCAGGATCAGGTGGCGGTTCGTTTTCTCACTGATGGCGCGAACCAGATCGTGTCGCTGGTGCTGTCCGGAGCTGACATCACTTGCCTGCGCCGAGCCATGCGCCTCGTCAACGATTACCAGATCGGGACAGTTCAGCAGAAAAAGGTGCTTGTTGCGATCGCTCTTCACAAAATCAATGCTGGCAACCTGAATCGGGTAGTAGCCGTAGATGCTCTCCGAGGGGGATTTGTGCCTCTCGAGCTGACGAATCGTTCCGGACCGGATAACGACGGCATCCAGGTTGAACTTCTCTGCCAATTCCTTCTGCCACTGATCGCACAGGTAAGGCGGACACAGCACGCACAGCCGCTTCGCTGCACCCCGATCGAGAAGTTCCCGGGCAATCAGAAGCGCCTCGATCGTCTTGCCGACGCCCACATCGTCTGCGATCAGGATGCGCACCGGATCAAGGCGCAATGCCATCAGCAGTGGAACAAACTGATACACACGAGGTCGAATGGACACGCGGCCGAGAGATCGAAATGGCGCAGCGCCCTCGCGCAACATCAATCGCGCGGCCTGCCAGAGAAGTCGTGCGCCGGCTGCGTTGGTCAGGTCGTCGGCCGAGGGCAGGGGAAACGTTGCCGGGCGAATCATTTCGTCGGGGAGGTTGTATTGCAGGATCTCGGCCAATCCTCTGTGGATCTCCACCACGCTGTCCGTCGCGCCGGTCAGCGGACGCAGAGAGAAAGTGCCTTGCCTCTCCGAGGGGAGCAGCACCCAGTCCCGTTTGCGGCAACTGACGATTGATCCGGCTTGAGGCGTCATAGGCACTGTCTCACTTTGAGTTTGTCGGCGGACGTTCCTTCACCACTGCCGCCCCGCCATCGGTCAATCACTACCTTGCGAGACTGCCGAGCTCGCCGACCTTCTGCCCCGGCATATAGCGGTCGTGCGCGAGCTTGCGAAGCGTCGGTGTAGAGAGCTTCCGATGGACGGCCAGATTGTCAACGGTCATTCCCTGATCCGCCGCACTCTCGGCCACGAGATGGCTCCTGTTCTGGAGAGGCGCCTTCAACAGCGACAAATCCGCCTGCTGGCGAGGGACGGATTTCACACCTTGTAATAGTTGATGTCAATCGGACTTCTGGGCATGACTCAACGGCGTGACGCGATCACTGACAGGATGTTGTCAGTGGCGGGGGGCATGAGCAATCTGCTCGACAACTTCCCGCGAATGAAAGACAGCGTCGGCATGAGACTGCACCGTGGTTGGCAGCAATGCCCATGCCGAATCGAGAAAGCCTTGAGGTCGCCGGAGACGATCATCGTCGCTCAAGCTGTGAGCGTCTTGCTACTGCACGTTTACCGCGGCGGCAGATGCTCTTGTCAGGCCGCCGATGCGTCCTGCTGGCCGATCCCCCGCCCCAAGACATCGATCAGCCGCCGGCACTGGTCGGGGTGAGCCAACCAGCTCTGAGCATCTCGCGCAGGAAAACGCCCGTTTTCCATTCCGTTGATGTTCACCTCTGATCGCCAATTCAACTTCGCCAGGGCCTGCTCGATCAGCTGGCCCCGCTCGTACCCAGCGAGACGATGCATCGATGGCGAGACCTCCTCCAGGTCAACGTCGCTGTTGAGGTGCCGCATTCTCGGCAGTTGGCTGCCGAACAGGAAGCTTCTCGGATCGACGAGACTGCGGCGGAGGATCGACGCGAGGTTCTTAAGCTCCGCCAGCTTCATCCAGGAAGACCTCAAACGGCTTGTTGCAGTCGACGTTGACCCATGGTAGCGGTTCTCCCATCGCAGGTACGCCGCGGGACAGACGCGGCTTCTGGCGTCACTCCCCGATGAAGATGTTCACCACGAACAAGTTATCCCCCCGGTGAAATACCCTC
>JAVQWE010000518.1:0-2175 GCA_033579175.1 Phycisphaerales bacterium
CGACGGAATCGTCGCCCCGGTCGCCAGCAGCGTCAGCCCCCGTTGCAGGAACACACGACGGGTTGAAACTTCGTTTACCATGGCTTTTACGTCCGGCAGTGGTATCGTTCCGCGGCCCGGTCGATCGCGCAACTTTCCCGCAACCGCAGAACTTTCCTTTACGATTCATCCTAACACAATTGATACTCCGGCATCGACACAATCAATTGAATCATCGATCGGATCGCATGTTCCTCGTTCTCGCGACCGGAAATGCACTCCAGCAGAATCCGGCGTTTTTCCGGGTCGATCGGTCGCTGAATCAGCCGGGATACCCACTCATCGACCAGATCTTCAGCCGACGCACCCTGCAACTTGACTCTGGGCCCGTCGGGCGATGCGTCCCGCCCCCGGCCCATGAGGCGTCGCGCCACTCGCCCACCGCGAATCGCTTCCCCCTGCCCTGCCAGAAAGACGCAGGTGTTGTAGCGCACCAGCAGCGTGCTGGTGTTGATCCACGCGCGCCCCCCCGGCCAGCCCTTGACGTTCGGTGGAGCCAGGGGAATCTGCCCCATCTGATCCAGCGCGCCGGCCAGTTGACGCACCGGCGGCATCGGGACTTCCAGCAACCGAGTCGTGCCGACAATCAGTTGGATCGGAGATTTAATCTGCGTGCCGATGGCCCGATCGGAATAGAACCCTCTGCACGTGAACATCGTGAACAGCACCGGGCGAAGATCCCATCCGGCTTCGCGGAGCATCCGGCCCAGTTCCTGGCAGATCTCCGGCTCCGGGTCTTCATACACGAAATGACTCCACAGCTTGCCGCAGATGTAAGGCCCGACGGCTGGATGCTGGAAGATGATGTCGATGATGTCATCCCCGTCGAAAGTCCCCGTTCGACCGAAAAACGTCTTTTCTCCGGTATCGTGATCGCTCCGACGGCATACAAACTGCTCGCCGTCGTGGGTCCAGCCCGTGAATGCCCGCGCCGCTTCTTTGATGTCTCGCTCCGTATAATTGCCGATGCCCAGGGTAAACAGCTCCATCAGCTCGCGGGCATAATTCTCGTTCGGGCTGGCCTTGCGATTCTGACTGTTATTCAGGTAGTCCAGCATCGCCGGGTCCCGGGAAATGCTCTTGACGAACTGTTTGAAGTTTCCGGCGCTCTGCCGCCGCAGCAACTCGTTCTGCTGCCACATCAGAAACGCCGATCGTTCGTCGCGGGCACTGGTTGTGAAGTGTCCGTGCCAGAAGAGGGTCAGCTTCTCCTGCAACGGCCAGGGCCCGCGGACCATGCGACCGAGCCACCAGCCCACGACTGCCTGCAGTGCCTCGCGGTTGGCCATCTGAAACTTCTGCTGCAGGGCCTGCCGCTCCTCTGGAGTTTTTCCGGCCAGCAACCTGCGCCGCTCGGCAAATGTCCGGGGATATCCTTCAATACTGCTGAGGTCGGGAACGTCCGTCGGAGACTGTTCCTCCGCCGGCGCATCGGGAAAATCCAGAAGCTGTTCCACCGCGCGGCGCGGACCACAGGCTGCCACCTGCGCGACCTCTTCGGGCGTTCCTCCAAAACCGGCCCGATTCAGCAGGTGCGCAGCCTTGACCGTATCGAAGTCACCGTCCCGACCCGGCTCAAACGGGCGAAGTTGTGCCACACCACGAGACAACCAGGGTTCCTCGCTCTTATTGTAAACGCCTCCAGCCGTCGTTTATTGCAGAATGCCGGGCTCTCGTTGCGGTCCGGAATGCAGGGGACGCTTTACAGGGGACCGGAACTTTCTCATGATCCCCCCTCTTGGAGACACCTGCAATGCCGGAAATTCCCCTGAAGCTTGGCCACAGCCCCGATCCCGACGACGCCTTCATGTTCTACGCGCTGGCTCAGGAACCCCCGCTGATCGATTGCCGTCCCTACCGGTTCCAGCACGTCCTTCAGGACATACAGACACTCAATCAGCGCGCCATGCGCGGAGAGCTGGAAGTCACCGCCATCAGCATCCATGCCTATCCCTATGTCGCCGACAAATACATCCTGACCAGCTGCGGCAGCAGCATGGGAGACCGATACGGCCCGATGGTGGTTGCACGCCAACCAATGTCGGTCGACGAACTCCGGGGAAAAAAAATCGCCATTCCGGGTCCGCTTACCACCGCTTTTCTGGCGCTGCAACTTCTGCTCGGCAAGGCCGGGGA
>JAVQWE010000519.1:0-2166 GCA_033579175.1 Phycisphaerales bacterium
CTCCGTCGGCAAGACCCTCGATCGTGGTGATGGGCTCGGTGCCGACGGCGGCGGTCAGCGTGAGGCACGCCAGCACCCGCCGCCCGCCGATGTGCACCGTGCAGGCGCCACAATGCCCGTGATCGCAGCCCTTTTTGGTGCCCGTCAGCCCCAATGTTTCCCGCAGGGTATCCAACAGGGTGGCACGGGGATCAATCTTCAGGTCCAGCCGCTTGCCATTGACGTTCAACTGCACGGAAAGGGAGCCATGTTCCCTCCCGGCTTGCCGGGGCGGATCGGCCAGCACTTCCCCGCCCGGCAGGGGGAACGTCGTCGCCACGCCGGTAACGACCGCGCCGGCGATCAGTTCCCGCCGGGAAAGCTCAAGCTGAGGGAAGGTGGGTTGGCTCGTGCCTGCAGTCTGGCTCACAGCAGTTTCTCCGGCGTAAACGGGCAATCGCGAAGGCGTTTGCCCGTGGCGTTGTAGATTGCGTTACTGATGGCGGCGGCGACCCCGCTGATTCCCAGTTCGCCCACTCCCCCCCGACTGCCTAAAGCGCCGAAATTCTCATCCGGGTGATTGATCATCTCCACTTGGATATCCGGCACGTCAGCGTGGGTGGGCAGGTGATAGCCCCCGAGGTCGGCTCCGGCAAAGCGGCATTGCGAATCGAGCGGTGCCCCCTCACATAACGCCATGCCGATGCCCCAGACGATGCCCCCCAGGAGCTGATTCCCCGCCGTCCGAGGGTTGAAAACCCTTCCACAGTCGAACACCCCCAGGAAACGTCGCACCCGCACCTCGCCCGTCAGTCGGTGTACCTGCACCTCGCAGAAATGGGCCCCGAAATTCATGGCGGTGAAGCCCTCGCGACCGTCGGGACGGTATTGCTCCGTAGCTTCGATGTTGGATTCACCACTGGAGGCCACGATGCCCGCAAGGTCCAGGGGTTTTTCGGGGTCGGAGCCCTCCGGCACTGCTGTACCCGATTTTTCCGCCCGCTCCTGGGCCAATGCAAGCAGTTTGCGTCGGACGCTTTCTGCCGCCTTGTGCACCGCCGGAACGATGCTGGAGCAGAGCCTCGATCCCCCCGCCGCCGGCGCCGGTGGCAACGTGCTGATGCCCAGTTCCACCGTCACTTTATCGATCGGAACTCCCAGCACCTCCGCCGCCGCCTGCGCCATCACCGTGTAGGTGCCGGTGCCCATGTCCTGAGCGGCCGCAGCCACGACAACGGAACCATCCCGCAGGACGCGCACCCGCGCGGTTGCCTCACCATTGCCGCCGTGCCAGGCACAGCAGGCAAGCCCTTGACCGATCAGCCAGTCACCCTCCCGTCGCTCTGCGGGTTTCAGGGGGCGTTGCGCCCAGCCGAACATCTCGGCCCCTCTCCGCAGACATTCGGCCAGATGCCGGTCGGTGTAGGGCCGCTTGCTGGAGGGATCGATCAAGGTGTCGTTGCGCAGGCGCAGCTCCAGCGGATCGATGCCGCATCGCTCGGCAAGCTCGTCCATCGCCACTTCCAGAGCGAAAAGACCCAGTGGGGCACCGGGGGCGCGCATCGGTGCCGGCGGGCCGACGTTCAGCCGCACCGCCCGAGCCTGCATCTGGGATGCCTGATGTGCCCACAGGAACAACGAATGTCCCGTGACCGGTTCGATAAAGCCCCCTTCGGCGCCCGTGCTGGTGATCGTATTCTGGACGATGGCGTTCAGCCTGCCATCGGCTTGGGCGCCGAGCGTCAGTTGCTGATGACTTTGCGGCCGATGGCCGAAGCAATATCCCATCTGGCTTCGCGTGAGCACCAGCTTCACGGGGCGACCCACCATCCGCGCCGCCGCGGCGGCCAGGTGCGTGTGGGGCCAGATTCGCAGGCGCGCTCCGAATCCGCCACCAACGTATGGCGAGACCACCGTGACATCGCCGGTGGGCAGACCGAAGTAGTCCGCAAGGCTCTTGCGTGCCCCCAGCACGGCCTGTGAACCTTCGTACACGGTGAGCTTTTCACCGTTCCACGCGGCGATCGACCCGGCCATCTCCATCGGATGGTGCGTCTGAATGGGGGTGGTAAACGTCGCCTCCACGCGCACGGCCGAAGAAGCCAAGGCAGCCTCGGCGTTGCCTCGAGTCGGTCCGCCGCGCTGATTTGCCTCCTGTCCTGGTGCCTGCGGATCATGGATTGAGCA
>JAVQWE010000520.1:0-2157 GCA_033579175.1 Phycisphaerales bacterium
TGGAACACCACCTCCGCCCCCTCCAGTGCGCGCTGGCACAGTGGCGCGTCGAGGATGGAACCTTCCAGCAGCCGCGCCCCCGGGTTCACGTTTGCCCGTGCGCCGGTGGAAAAATCGTCGATCACGGTCACTTGCGCCCCGAGGATCAGCAGCGCATCCACCAGGTGCGAACCGATGAAGCCGGCGCCCCCCGTGACCACGCAGCGCACACCCTCCAGCGCGTTGCCGTGAAGCTGTCGCCAGTTGGTTTGCATTCTCACGAAGCATACACTTGCAACCACGGAGGATCGAATGTCCGGATCACTGGAACCCCTGCGCGGCGAGGAGATTTTCAACACGCCCCCCGCCCGACTGTTTGAAGCCCTCACCGATTTGGACGACCTGGCCCGCAACATTCCCGATGTGCAGTCTGCCAGCCGGATCGACGCCCAGACCCTCCTGTGCACCGTCAAGCCCGGGTTTTCCTTCCTCCGGGGCACCCTCAAGAGCCGGATCTGCCTGCTCGAAGCCCGCCCGCAGGAACATGTGCGGCTGAGCGTCAGTGCTACCGGAATCGGAATGGGCATGGAGATCGACGCCCGACTGACCATCCAGCCCCATGAGCAGGGACGAAAGTCCCGCCTGCTCTGGGAAGCACAGGTCACCTCGCGCTCAGGGCTGATCAGTGCCGTGCCCGCCGGGCTTATTCTCGGGGCGGCCGAAAAAACCGTTCGTGAGGGCTGGGAGAAGCTCCGCCGCCGTGTTGAGGGGTGACCATCCGGCCCGATCGCTCTGCGGCAGCCTCCTGCGCCTGCCGCGCACCAACCCGAAGATTGCCAGCGCGCGCCACGTGGGCTATTTTCCCACGACGCCACAACCCAGAGGACCCGCGATCCATGATCCGCTGCGACAAGCTCGAATCCCGTCGATTCCTCACCGCCTCGCTCGTCGGAGACACCCTGCAGATTCTGGGAACCTCCCGCGACGATCGCATCACCGTCGCCGCTCATCCCGACGACCCGAACCAGATCCTCGTCGATGAAGGCCGGGGCGGCACCTCCCGCTTCGATCGCGCCTCCATCCGGACCCTCGACGTGCAGTTGTTCCGCGGAAACGATTACTTCCAGCTCATCACCACCACCGACGACCCGCTGTTTGCCGCAACCATTGACGGCGCCGGTGGGAACGACACGCTCATCGGCGGGGGGCGTGGCGACCTCATTGCCGGCGGGCAGGCCGATGACTCGATCTTCGCCCACAACGGGCGCGATACCGTCCTCGGACAACAGGGAAACGACATCCTCTCCGGGGGTAACGGCAACGATTCGCTCCAGGGCGGAACCGGCAACGACCAGCTTCAGGCCAACGCCGGCGATGACACCCTCGTCGGAGACCTCGGCGACGACTCCCTGGCCGGAAATCTCGGCGCCGACCGCATCGACGGATCGGCCGGCAACGATTACATCGCCGATACCTCCGGAAACAACACGATTCTCGGCGGCCGACAGAACGACACCATCCTCGGCAGTGCCGACGACGAACTGATCGACGGTGGCGCCGGGAATGATTCGATCCTCGCCGACGGAGGTTCCGACACCATCCGCGCGCTGCAAGGCAACGACATCATTCTGGCCGGCGCCGGAGATGATCGGATCGACGCCTTCGCAAACCAGCCCCCAGAAACCCGACTCACCCTGCTGGGGGGTCCGGGCAACGACACCATCCTCGGAAGCCCCCGCGCGGACAGCATCGAAGGCGGCGACGGGGACGACGCGCTGATCGGAAACGGCGGCATCGACACCATCCGTGGACAAGACGGTCAGGACGACCTCGACGGCGGCCGCGGCGCCGACCTGCTCTTCGGCGGCGCCGACAACGACGACTTCTTCGGTCCCGGCGATCAGCCTTCGGAAATCAAGGACCTGCTCGACGAGGATTCCGGTCCGAACCTCAATCCGTTCCAGTGACACTCCGGATCGTCTTCCCGCTGCCAGGCTCGACTTGTGCGGGGGGTTGTGCGATGCACAGGCGTTTTTCAAAAACGCACAAATCCGCACAATTTCGCACAATCGAACCCGTCTGATCGCCGGGGTCGGGTGCGATCGACCGGTGAGCCGGGAAAGTCGCAACCGCCCAGGTGGTGGATGCGGTTCCTGCATCTGGCACCGGCTCCGGAGA
>JAVQWE010000521.1:0-2157 GCA_033579175.1 Phycisphaerales bacterium
TCTGCCATGCCACCTTTCACCGCCACGGTCGTTGGCAGTTACCCGCGGAACACCAGCGTCGAAGATACTCTCAAGAAACCGTCTCTGACGCGCGCTGAGACCGATGCCCTGATCACCTGGGCCGCGAAGGATCAGGCCGCCCTCGGGCTTGACGTCATTACCGACGGAGAAGGCTACCGCGAAAACATGTACTACTTCTACCAGAAGCGACTGGACGGAATTTCCTTCCAGAACATGGTGAAGCAGTCCTTCGGAACCGCCGGGTTCGCGATTGAGTGTGCGCGGGTCGTCGACGAAATCCGCAACCCTCGCTTCGAACTTGCCAGGAACTGGAAGCTGGCGCGCGACGCTGCTCCGACGCGATGTCGTGTCAAACAGACCGTCACCGGCCCCCATGTGCTCACTCGCTTCAGCGTGAACGAACGGAAGGACCTGTATCCCGATGCCCCCTCGCTGTGTCGCGCCTATGCCAGGGTTCTGGCTGAGGAACTGCGGGAAGTCATCGCGGCCGGCTGTGACTACATCCAGTTTGATGAACCCATGTGGACCGAAGCCCCACAGGACAGCCCCTGGGCGGCCGAAATCCTTAATGAGCTGATCGAATCCCTGCCGAAGGTGCGCGTGGGGCTGCACGTGTGCGGGGGCAACCCGCGACGCAAACGCGTGTATTTCACGAAATACACGGATCTGGTGCCGGCATTTCGAAAAGTAAAGATCGACGAAGTTTCTCTGGAATACTGCACGCTCGGTTACGATCTGATGGAGCTGTGGAACCAATGGGATTTCCGCGGCGACCTGTCGATCGGGGTGATCGACCAGCGTAGTGATGAAATCGAGGACCCCCAGCAGGTTCGCCAGCGTGTAGAGCCGGTGTTGAAGCATTTCCCGCCCGATCGACTGTTGCTGACCAGTGAATGCGGCTTCGGGCACGTGCCCTTGGAGATCACCCGGAAGAAGCTGTCGGTTCTGGTGGAGGCCTGCAGGATCTTGCGGTCGGCATGAGTCATGCCCGCCGCGGGCATCCGGGGCGTTCCGACGGGCGGTTGCCGCCGGTGTGGTCAGACCCGCCCGATTGCCCAAGCTTCGGCCGTTGGCTTCCTCAAGAGATTTTCGTAAATGTTTATCAAATAACAGCTTACGGCATGAAACCACCCTTTCAGGTCGAAATTCCCCGATTCTGATCGAATCTGCCGCGTTCTCTACTGAGCAGAAGCCGCTCTTCAGCTTGAGGCAGGGCAGAACTGCCGGGTCGGGGCAGAACCTCGCGACGACCGAACGGGTCATGTGTCTCGACAACCGACTTCACCACAAGTGATCTTCCGACTCCCGTTTTGCCCCGGACGACGCGGAATTGCCCGCAAGCGTTGAGCGTTGCGTTCCTCGTCCGACCGGACCGGTCCCGGTCATCCGGGACGAAGGCGAAACCGACGTGGCTCGCCGCGTGGTGGGCCGGCTCTGCCGGGATCGTGCCCCGCCGGCTGTCGTCGGCCGAGGATGGGTTACCCGTACGCCGGGCTGATTGATCCCCGTGCGGCAACCCGTGCATCCCACAAAGTCCCTGAGCCCAAGCCATGCAACTGGTGTGATGATTTGCCGATCCCGGCCGTTTCCTTACATTACGCCCGATGGTGCAGGTAGCCGTGCTGAAAGAGCAGGAACCGGGGGAAAACCGGGTGGCGCTGGTGCCGGCCGGCGTGACAAGGCTGCGCAGCCTGCAGGTCCACGTGCTGGTGGAAGCCGGCGCGGGCAGCCGCGCTGGCTACCGCGACGAGGATTACGCCGCAGCCGGCGCCGTAGTGTCCTCTGATCCGAACGCGATCCGGGAAGCGGATATCGTGCTGGTCGTCCGGCCGCCGTTGTCGCGTCTGGACCAAATCAAGCCCCGGGCCGTAATCATCGGATTGCTCTCGCCCCTGGGCAACCAGACCTTGGTGGACGCGTTGTGCCAGCGGAACCTCAGCGGCATCGCCATGGAACTGGTGCCGCGGATCACCCGCGCCCAGTCGATGGATGCCCTCAGTTCGCAGGCCAACATCGCCGGGTACAAGTCGGTGCTGCTGGCGGCCGCCACCGCACCGCGACTGTTCCCCATGCTGATGACCGCCGCCGGCACCATTCAGCCGGCACGGGTGTTCGTGATTGGCGCGGGGGTTGCCG
>JAVQWE010000522.1:0-2138 GCA_033579175.1 Phycisphaerales bacterium
GGCCACTCGTCTCACAGGGTCACCTTCGCATCCATGTGATACATTTTGATCAGTTCGGTGAACTGCTCCGTAAACACGAAATTGTGCTCCGGAAACTCCAGACCTGCAAGGTTCTGATCGATGTGGCTGAACATCATTTCGATATCGGCGACGCGCAGATCGGCCGTTGCGGTGTCTGGTCCGTCAGGCTTCAGGCAGACGGTACCCTGAATCGATGCCCCCGTTTCGTTCAGTTGTTCGATCTGCGCCCGGAAGAGGATGGTTTCACCCGGTCTGACAAGCCGATAGAACGTCGCTCGCCCGATCTTCGCGAGGATGACCTTTTCCTGAAAATTCCTTGCCTCTCCAACGAGAATGCCGGCCGTCTGGGCCATCCCCTCCACGATGAGGCAGTTGGGAACTACCGGAAACTCCGGAAACAGGTCGTGCAGGTGCTCTTCGGCCAGCGTGACGTTCTTCAACGCCACCGCTGACTGTTTCGGGGAGAATTCAAGGAATTTATCGATCCAGATCCAGCGCATGGAGAGTTTCTGCTCTTGCCGCATCCCACCTGCGGAAACATCACTGAGGCCCGGCCGGAGGGACTGACGGGGGAGCATCCGCCGAGGGAGGCTGACTCAGCTTGTATTCGATGTATTTGGTGATCGCCTCGACAGTAAAGAGCTTGCTCATATTGTCGAGTCTGGGGTCCTTTTCGAACTCACTGAAATCGTTGTACGGCATCTTCTCCTTCATCATGGCAATTGCTGCCGGCTGGACGATGCCATCCTTCACCAGGTTCGGGTCGGTCGCGAGGTTTTCCGGGATCAGTTCCCCCCGCGGGATCTTGATGTTAAATGCCTTTTCCAGACGGAACATGATGTCGAGGAAATCGATAGACTCGGCGCCGAGGTCGTCCTTCAACACGGATTCGGGTTTTACTTCCTCGTCATCAACCCCCAAAGCGTCCACCAGCACCGCCTTCACCTTGTTATAGATCTCTTCATGGGTCATGGGATTATCCTTCCTGTGCTGCGACTGCTTCAAATGCTCACGCTTCCCTGCTGCAGCAGTTCAAATCTCCTTCGGGTATGGATTGCCAGCCGCGAATCCAGAGCTGCGAATTCAGGCTGTTTCTCGGCCAGATTGAAGTAGGCCAGCTCGAGTCTGGCTGAGACGGCCTGTGCATCTGCCACGGTGCCCACCGCCTTGAACGAGGCGCCGGATTCGGTGTCTTTCAGGAAATCCACCTCAACCCGAAGAAAGTTGCCCGGGGCCACGAATCGGCCGTATTTCACGTTCCGGGCTTCCTTCAGCACCGCGAAGGTCTTGGCAAACTGCCGCCGCCGATGCAACAGCCAACCGGCGGCCTGCGTCATCGCTTCAAGCATCAGCACGCCGGGCAGCACCGGAAACGTGGGGAAGTGATCCGCGTGGTATTCCTCTGCCAGGCTCACATGCTTGACCGCGACGATCCGCTCGTCGGTCAGCGACTCGATTCTGTCAATCAGATTGAATTTCAAGGCCCTAACCTAACGGACAGCGAACTGGTGGCTGTCCCGGTAAATTTGACGGGGCATCGTATGGGGACAGCCCGACATTGCAAGTCGCGGCGGACCTCCCCCCACCCCCCTCCAAAGGTACCGGCGGATGCCAAGATTGCGATTTTGACGTGGCTGGGCGACCATTCCAGCGACTCAATGCGGAGTTTGTGATGCGCCTGCGAGCCGTGTTGATTTCCGCTCTGTTGCTCTCGACCGTCAATTTCGTTCTTGCTGAGCAAACCGTGAAGATCGAATTCGTCGTGACCGTTCCGGCGGATACCCCGCCCGACAGCCCGGTCTTTCTTGCCGGAAACCTCCCGTCGCTGGGGCCATGGAAGCCCGATGGTCTGAGGCTGCAGCGCCGGGATGACGGGCAGTACCATGCCGTTCTTGAAATGCCGCGGGACTTTCGCCTGGAGTATAAGATCACCCGGGGAACCTGGCAGACCGTGGAGAAAGGTGCTGCCGGAGAGGAACTGGCCAACCGCACGCTGCTGCCCGACCAACCCCGACGGGTTGCCGTTCGCGTGGCCCGATGGGCATCCGCGGTTTCCGCTGACGGTCAAGGGGCGCGCAAATCAACTCTCACCGGGACCATTCGCACGCTCGACGACT
>JAVQWE010000523.1:0-2133 GCA_033579175.1 Phycisphaerales bacterium
CTTCTGAGAGCCGGCGTAAACCAGGGCACACTGGTCCACCGGATGCGGACGCGACATGAACTCGCTGGAGGCGTCCACCACCAGATTCGGATGCTGTGGCCAGCAAGGCAGACGGTGGCCGTGGACCGTCTCGTTCGAACAGACGTGAAAATAATCGGCGTCGGGATGCAGCTTCCACTCTTGCTCCGGTGGGGATCGATCAAATCCGGTTGGTTCGCTGGTGGCCACAATGTTGACCCGACCCCCGGCTTCCCGCGCCGCCGACGCTGCCTTGCGGCTCCACTCGCCGGATACCAGGTAATCGGCCGAACCATGCAGAAACGCCATCGGAATCTGCGTGAACAACTGGGTGGCGCCGCCCTGCAGAAACAGCACATCATGGCTCTGGCCCAGCCCCAGCAGCTCCTTGCACAGGGCGATGGCTTCGTCCATCACCTGCTCGAACTCTTTCCCGCGGTGGCTGCATTCGGCGATGCCGAAACCCCGGCCCTGATAGTCCAGCAGCGCCGCGGCGCTTTTCTCCAGCACTTCCGTGGGGAGCATGGCTGGACCTGCACTGAAGTTGAACACACGATTTGACATCTGACACCTCTGGAAGTCACAGTCAGTTGACGTAACCCGCCTCCGGAATGACACGTCGGGAACGACGTCAGAGCCCCAGGCCCGACGACGGCGGGGTCGTGCGAGCGCGTCATGAATAGGGGGCGATGCCGTCGGCCGTCACCAGCAACAGCCGGTCGGTGATGCTGTTGGGCATACTTCGAAAATCCAGGCCAATCTGGCCGCGAAGCCGGCCCACAGTGTCGGCATCATTGCGGAAACACAGCAGAATGTCTCGATTGGGCACCCCGGCCACGAAGGGGCTGCCCAGGTGCTCGCGCAGGCGATCATGCAGGGTCGGCAGCAGAAGCCGGGTGGCATCGTATCCATCCATCGTCTGAAACAGGATCAGATTGATCTGGCCTTGCGGGTCGGCAGCGGCGTGAGCGGCGAGTTGCTCACTGCGGGCAACCAGATTGGAAATGGCCCGTTCATGCAGTTGATCGAGGTCAATTCCCCATCGTTGCAGCGTTGCCGGGGGGATGTAGCTCATGGCGCGCTCGCTGTCGATCACATAGGCAACGGACAGACCTGCCACCAACGGCTGGAACACCATCGATCCGGCGGCGGATTGCACTTCCGGCGTGCTGCCAATCAGCAGGGGAAGGATCCGGTCCTTCACGTCGTCATAACCGGCGCTCTGGTCTGGCGACCCCTCAGCGGCGCGAAGCAGTTCCAGTGCCCACCGTTCCACGTGGCGCTGTGTTTCCTCAGGCCGCAACAGCGCAACCCGATACAGGTTCTCCAGTGAGGCGACGTGCCCGTTCATCCGCATCGAGAAGCTGTCATCACCACGGGAAAGCTGAACGAGCGGGAAGCGCGCGCGAATAATCCGCATCACCTGCTCGAAGAATTGCTCGCGCGTCATGTCTGACATGCCCGCAAGACTGTAAGGGAACTTTCTGCCAAGGTCCAACCCTTTCCATGGGCAGAACCATCCGGCGCCGTTGATCAGGGTCTGCGACGCAGATACCCTCCCGGCCCACAACAGCAAAGGAGTCAAATGTCCTCGCATTCCATCCGACTGGGAATCATCGGCGCCGGTCGGCCAGGATATCAGCACGCCCGGGGAGCCTTGGCCTGCGGCGGTTACCGGATCACCGCCGTGGCCGATCTCTCCGCGGCCCGTCGAGACCGGTTTGCCGCCGAGTTTTCGACGGTTGCGCGCTTCGATGACGCAGAGAAGCTGCTGAAATCGGCGGATGTGGATGCGGTGGTCGTCGCCCTGCCCAACGACCTGCACGCGCCTGTGGCCTGCGCCGCCCTGCGAGCCGGGAAACACGTGCTTGTGGAGCCCCCGCCGGCGATCAACGCGCGGGAAGCCCGGAAAATCGCCGCCGCCGCCCAGCGATCGGGGAAGACCCTGCTGTATGCTTTTCAGAGGCGGTTTGGCGGTGCAGAACAGGCCGCGAGGCTGGCGGTCCGCAAAGGCTACGCGGGAACGGTATACCATGCTCGCGCGCAGTGGCTCCGCACCCGCGGCGCTGACGCACTGGCCCCGTGGAGCCGCAAGCGGCCCTCAGCCGGCGGCGG
>JAVQWE010000524.1:0-2103 GCA_033579175.1 Phycisphaerales bacterium
GTATGAATTGTCGTAAGTGCTTGACTGATCAGGCTTTAGGCGTCTGCGCCAGCGTGAGCAGCTTCTGCAGCAAGGCCAGTCGGCGGCCGCCGATGTGACCGAGCTGCCGTTTATGGGCCTGCCGCACCGGTTCATCGAGGTTTCGCAGCAGGGCCAGCCCTTCAGGGGTGATGTGCACACGGATGACACGTCGATCATCCCGCTGCCGTTGCCGTGCCAGCAGCCGGCGTGCCTCGAGCCGATCCAGCAGCCGCGTCATATCAGGATCATGGGTGCTCATGCGAGCGGTGATCTCGTGACACGCCAGCCCTTCCGGGCGCGCAGAACGCAGAATCCGCAGAACGTGATACTGCGTCGGAGAAAGTCGATACGGCTTGAGCAGTTCCTCCAGGTCGCGCATCAGCACGTCGGCTGTGCGCTGGATCATCAGGAAGACTTCGCGCTCCGGGCTTTGAGGGGGGATCCTGCCGCCGGCAGCCCTGCCGTTGCGTGGCCCATCCTTGAGTTTTCTCATGACGAGCACCAGAAATAGCTGTTGTAACAGAAATTGTCAAACGGACGATTCAAGGGTTGCGGCGTGCCAGCCGGCCCCCGTCCCTCCCTTCCCGGAAGCACCCGCCGGCGCATCCGGCAACAGATCTTATCCGCCGTCGGCTCCCGAATCCTGCCGTTGCGAACCGCGACACCGAGTGAACCGGGAGCCGGTGGCAGGCTCCGGCCTTTTCCGCAGGTTGTCCGACGGCTGATCACGATCTCGGATCGCGCCGGTCGTATCCATCCGTAATGCGTCCTTGACGGCTGAAGACCTGCAAACGTCGTCAGCGGGTCGAACCCCAGCCAAGACCGACGATTACGTACGGTGCCAACCGGCATCGAGTGGGGGTTGGCCGACCGGCTCTGCCGGCGCAGACGGGGGTTCGGCAAGACGCCAGTTAGGCACCCCGTTGGGATCGGGTTCCCTTGAACCTTTGGAAGTGAGGCGCGTGGAAGACGCCGCAAGTGCCACCGCTCCAGTTGGAGGTTAATCTGGGCTGTTATGTCCGATAACCGTTATGTATCCCCAGTCTTCCGAAACCTCCCAGATTAACAAAGTGACGGGAGATTTCTGCCGATGGACCTCTGGGAGGGGTGCAGGGCAGTTCAGGAGGCTCCGTCATGCGAACGACTGAGAAGCTCAATGGTCAAACCAAAGTGTGCACCCTCAAGATCGGTGCCGAACGCCGGCGTTTTCGGCGGCATGACTTTGAGAATCAGGGGATCAGCGTCGAGAGGTTCGATGGCGGTCGAACCGGCCGCAAAATCTTCGGGCATCTGATCGACATCTCGGCTGGCGGTGTCCGGATTCGGACTCCCGAAGCTTCCGTGAAGCCCGATTCGCATATCCGCGTCCGCCTGGAGCTTCCCCCGTACGCCGGTATCACCCCCTTCGTGGACACCAGTGGCCCGCAGCTCGCGGGGAAGCGGGAGTGGGTGGGCTGGATGACCGTGCGACGGGTGCAACCGCAGCCGGACGGGAATTATGACGTTGCCGGCCCACTGGTGGACATGGAAGAACTCGATCGCGGCATGCTCGGCCTGTACCTCTCCACGCAACCCCTGGCAGCCTGAAACAGGGAAAAGCAATTCCCGACGGCCGATGTGCTTGTATGTGGGGCCTTGGTGGGTGGCTGCGCGCGGCCAATCGAGCCGTCAATGCGGCACCCACGCCGGCTATTTCCGCAGTCGCATCGCCGAAGCATGGAAGGCGATGGCCTCTGGCAGCCGGGCATCCCAGTAAAACCAGTCGTGCCCCCCGGGGTATTCCTGGTACACATGGGGGATGCCCCAGTTTTCCAGTCCTGCATGAAACTCGCGGTTTTCGTTCAGCAGGAAGTCTTCCGTTCCGCAGTCGATCATGAGTTTCGGTCCCCGGCCGGCCTTGCGGCACTGATCCACCAGCCAGACCAGATCATGGGGGCTGCCTGCCGGCCGTTTGCCGAAGATTTTCTGCATTTCCGCCTGATGGGCCTTGTCGGTCCAGCCGTAGGTGCCGCGCAGGAGCGGCCCGGAATGGCTGTTGGCGCTGACGAACATGTCCGGGTGGGTCAGCGCCAGCCGCAGGGC
>JAVQWE010000525.1:0-2098 GCA_033579175.1 Phycisphaerales bacterium
GCTGGTCTACCCCGTGACCGGACACTGGCTCTGGGGTGGCGGCTGGCTGAGCGGGCTGGAAACGGCACCGCATGACTTTGCCGGTTCGACGGTCGTGCACAGCGTGGGCGGATGGGCGGCGCTGGCGGGGGTCCTGCTGCTGGGGCCGCGGATGGGAAAATACAAAGATGGCAAGGTTCAAGCCATTCCCGGCCATAACATGGGGCTTGCAGCGATCGGCACGCTCATCCTCTGGCTGGGCTGGTTCGGCTTCAACCCTGGTTCGACCATGGCGGCGGTTCCTGGGATCGGCTATATCGCCGTGACCACCAACATGGCTGCAGCCTGCGGCGCATTGTTTGCAACGATTACGGCGTGGGTCGTACTCGGCAAGCCGGATCTGACGATGATCCTCAACGGCTGTCTGGCCGGACTGGTGGCCATCACCGCTCCGTGCGCCGTCGTGACCGTTGGTGGCGCCGCGATCATCGGCAGCATCGCCGGGATCCTGGTGGTTCTATCGGTGTTGTTCTGGGATCGGATTCGGATCGACGACCCGGTTGGCGCCCTCAGCGTGCACCTGGTGTGCGGAATCTGGGGCACCTTGGCGGTTGGATTGTTTGCCGCCCCGAAGGTGCTGGAAATGGGCCTGGGGGTCAGCAAGCCCGGATTGTTCTACGGCGGGGACGCCTCGCAGTTGCTGGCTCAGCTTCTGGCAGTAGGCACGGTGGGTGCATTTGTCATGGTGGCGTCGCTGGTGCTCTGGGCGGCGTTGAAGGCGACAGTAGGCATTCGAGTCAGTCCGGCCGAGGAAGAAGAGGGTCTGGACATTGGTGAACACGGGATGGAGGCCTACCCCGGGTTCGGTTTCGGAGCAGATGTGGTTTCCTCCACGACTCCGGATCTGGGGGAGGTCATCCCGGCGACGGTGCCGGGGCAGAAACGGTTCAGTGTGGTGGTGGAGGGAGCCGATCCCAAAGACCTGATCGGCGCCTGGACGCAGCTCTGCGGAGCGCCCGCGCCTCCGCCGGATTTCAAAAGCCTGTATTCGTTCGTGACGACGGTGCAGGGCAACCGCTTCCGATTCCGCGGAGGAGACCCCGGGGCGATGGCCGATACGCTGCGACGCCTGTTCCAGAGTGTCCTGAAGGGCAGCTCCGTGACCGCAAAGTTGGAGCCGTGATCGTGTGTACGCGGCCGACGAACGATCCCGGCTGTGCCCGCGGGCGAGCAGGGATGCATTTCCGATGGCGCGGGGCGCTCCGGAAAAGGTCCGATTGAACCTCAGCAGGTGCGCGGAGGACTGGCGGCACGGTATGAACCGCTTGAAACAGAACCCAAGTGACCCCACCGCCGCCGCGAAGTTCGGCGCGGCGCGCGGTGTGGGTTGCTTCCAGTTGAACCGGTGACGAAGGCACGGGGCATCTGGCAGCCTCCGCCCCCTCTGCTGCACGCGACCTGCCCGACCGCAGGCGAAGAGTCGCCCTGCCGGGGCGGAACCTGTGAACCCTTGGATTCGGAGGACTGAAACCGAATGAAACTGATTATCGCCATCATCCGACCGGAGAAACTGGAGGCGGTTCAGGCCGCCTTGAGTGAGCGCGAAGTGTATCTGATGACCGTCAGTGATGTTCGCGGGTGCGGCCGCCAGCGGGGACATACCGAAGTGTACCGCGGCGCAGAGGTGCAGATTCGATTGCTGCCCAAGGTCAAACTCGAAATCGCCGTCAACGATGCCTTTGTCGAGCCGACGATTGAAGCCATCGTCCATGCGGGCCGAAGCGGTGAGGCAGGCAAAATCGGAGACGGCAAAATTTTCGTCCTGCCGTTGGAGGATTGCATCCGACTTCGAACCGGGGAGCGCGGAGGGCAGGCGATCGGTCCTTGATGTTCAGGTCCTCCGGAGGCAGCGCGCGGAAGCTCGGGATCCGCTCGATTACACCTTGGGGTTGCCGAAGCGCGAATTCTTGGGATTCTCGCGGGGGTTGCGATGTCCCCGAACTGGTTGCGGCGCGGGAGGCGCGCCGGTCAAGGCGGACGACCGGCGGCGGGGGTCAGGTCCTCCACAGGTGAGCGACAGACTCAATTCGAGCCGTCTTCTTAGCGCAGTCTTAATGTT
>JAVQWE010000526.1:0-2080 GCA_033579175.1 Phycisphaerales bacterium
CGTTGACAAACCCCGCATTCAGGCCCACATGGGTCATCATCCCGCCGTTGTGATTGTACGTGGCGGTTCCAGGGGTCACCCCCATATTCACCGACGTATCGGAATTGAACACCCCCGCGGTTTGCGTCAACGTCATGCCGTTGCCAATCCCGATCGACTGCAAGGACGGAATCGTCGCCGACGCATCCAGCGTGCAGATGAATGCCCCTTGCTGCAGGATGACCACATCTCCCGGAGCCGGCTGACCAAAGGGGTTCCAGTTGCCGCCGGCGCTCCAGAGACCCGTGCCACCCACCCAGGTTTTGTTGACGGCTGAGGTATCGTCGATGGCAAGGAGACAGCCGGCAAGAATGGCAGGAACCAATGGCCGCCTGCGAGCGCGAGTCCGCAACATGAGCAACCCTCCGAATCCCCCGTCTCTGTGCACCCGACAAGAATTCCCCCGTCACGGACTCGCTTTCTCAGCCTTGAACAGGATACCCCGCCCCTCCCGGATTCCACAACCCCCCGCATCCGACGAAATCACCCAACCAACCCTCGAAACCCCGACATGCATCCTTCTCCAATCCGCCTGAAAGCCCCGGCGCGCGCCCGCGGTGCCAGCTGACCGCACCGGGATTTGCGCAAGTGACGTTCCTTCAAGGCTTTATGGAAAAAAGCTCCGTCCTGACGGCCGTGACCCCTCAACCCTGCCTTCCTGACCCTCAATCACGGTTCGCCGAAAGCTCATGTCCTGACCGACCCAGTGAAAGCGGGTTCCGAGCCTCATCGCTCGCCGGATGTTGCGCGGCGGAGGTCGTGGGCCAGCAAATGCAGCGCCGCCTGGGCTACGGGGGTGAATTGCCCGGGATCGATTGGTGGTTTGCCGGCGTCTTCGACCGGGCAGCTCCAGGCGCCCTCGTGTTCATGGCCGCGGAGGCTGCTTTCGATCTGACGCCTGCTCAACACCGTGCGGGCCAGCAGGATCGCCTCCGGATGCCGCAGGCGCAGATCCTCGACCAGACCGAGGCATGCCATCTGCGTGATCTGGTTCGCTGCCAACCCCAGTTCCTCGCGCAGTTCCCGCCGGGCGTTTTCAAACAGATCGGGTACCGGCATGCCGCATGTCTCAGGGGTTGGTTGCGGATTTTCCTCGGCTGCGGGGGCTGCCGTTGCATCCGTGCTGCCACCCCGCACCTCGGCCGGCGGTTCCAGTGAGCCCGCAAACGGGTGCAGCCGATGCGGGTAATACGCCACGTTGCCGCTCCGCCGACCCAGCATGACGAACCCATCCGCGGTGATCAGCAACGTGCTCACGCCCAGCGGATTGGCGCGCGATTCGTCGGGCAGTTCCGGATGGGTCATGTTGGTGCCCAGAAAGATGCGATAGCTGGTCAGCGAGAGAAACAGCCGAAGCTGTGACGAAGAAGCCCCTTCCGCCACGCCCGCCACCGCCGGGCCATCGCCCGTCGTTTCCCATCGTTCCAGCCGGCACATCGGCCCGTCGAAGAGCCTGCCGCCCAGCCGCGATTTCGCCTCTCGCCAGGCGGTGTCGATCGCCGCTTCAACCTCTGATGAGGACGAGAACGTGCTGGGCTGCCACGCCAGCTCGACTTGCCCCTCCAGCCAGAACCCCGTCGCATGAAACCGCAGCATCGCCGTGGAGCATACCCGAACCGTCGTGCAACGCGTGAGGACCAACCGCTCTGAGCCGGGGACGCCATGCCGAGTGAAGTCGGCACGCCGGGTCATGCAGGGGACAACGGGGTGGAGCGCCCCGGAGCGCCGACGCACGCCTTGTAGTTGTTACAACTTCAGGCGCCCGATACGCCCGCCTCGCCCTCCGGCAGTTCGGACACTCCTGTCCGCCGCGGCGTTCCACGTCTTAAGGGAAGCTGGGGACTGTCAACATCGTTATGCACGGACCGATCGTAGAAAAGCAGCAGCATCCCCGGTTTGGTACCCGGTGATGTTCACCTCCAGATGTCGCTGCTGAGCCACCGACTGTTGCGATAGTCCGGCGGACAGACCGTCTATCATCAGGCCAGTTTTCCGAACGGGCCTGAGGTACCTCTATGGCAGGTGCCCAAAATGCCGGAAG
>JAVQWE010000527.1:0-2077 GCA_033579175.1 Phycisphaerales bacterium
CTGGGATCGGCATCTGCTGGCCTCTCGGCTGGCACCCTACAGCCGGGACGGTGTGATCTTCGGCGTTCCGCACGATGTGCATCCTTGCGGGATTGCCTATCGCGCAGATCTGTTCGCCGAAGCCGGTGTGGACCTCGAACAGGCGCAGACCTGGGAGGAATTTCACGAGCTGTGCCTGAGGGCGCAGGAAGTGTGGCGTGCGCGGGGCGCCGGCGACCGCTGGGCGATGGAGCTGAGTCAGGTCGGCACCGAGTGGATTCTCGTGATGATGATGCAACGCGGGATCAATCCGATCGATCCGCAGCTCAACGTGCACCTGAACGACCCCCGGGTTGCCCAGATCGTTGCCCGTTACGCCCGGATGTGTGCCGGACCGAAACGAATCGGGGTTCCCCCGGCCCCGGGGCAGCAGGGTTTTCGCGACTTGTCCGAAGGGCGTCTGGCGGCCTTCTTCTGCCCGGATTTTCGACCGGCCTATCTCAAGAAATATGCTCCGCGGCTGGAGGGGAAGCTGCGGCTTCGATCGCTGCCGAAGTTCGATCCTTCCGACGCACCGACCGGAACCTGGGGGGGAACGATGTTCGGCATTCCGCGCAATTGCCGGCAACCGCGGGAAGCCTTCCGGTTGCTGGAAACCCTGCTGCTGAGTGATGCCGCCATCGCCGCGCGTCTGCGGCACAGTACCGTTTTGCCCCCGGACACCCGCCGCTGGGATGAGCCGGCCTACCTTCAGGGCGACGCCTTTTTCGGAGGGCAGCAGGTGATGAAGTTGTATGCCGATCTGGCCCGGCAACTGCCGGTTCGGTATGTCACCCCCTTTACGCCCATGGCCTCGACCGAACTGAGCGATGTGCTGGCCCGTGCCATCGATGCCGTGGAATCCGGACGCGACACCGATCTGGAAGCCCTCTGCCAGGGCTGGCTGGCCAAGCGAGCGGCCGACCTGAAACGCCGGATCGAATTCGGGAGATTTGACTGATGCCCCCGAAACCCCTGCATCCGCCCCGACGGAGGCTGCGAAATCATGGAAAACGGGTTTTCTCCCGCGGTTCCTGCCTGCGCGGTATGATGGAGTGGTTATGCGGAAGTTCACCCTTCTTTCGGTTCTGACCTGTTCGACGGTGCTCGGGCAAACCCAGCCTGTCGACCGTCCTGAGTTTTCCGAAGGCCCGATTGCGGCCGAAGTGACGGGAGTCGAGGGAAACGTCGCCATCAAGCGCGCCGGCACCGACACGCTGGTGAAGGCGGAAGTCGGCATGCGGATTGAAGAAGGCGACGAAATCCAGACGGGTCTTCGCTCGGCGGTTCGGTTTGTGATTCCGCCGGATCAGACCATCACGATCGATCGTTTCAGCCGGGTGCAGCTCATCCGAGCCAATTTCCAGAACGGGCGGTTCAATACCGAACTGGGCATGAAATACGGGCGCACGCGGTATGACATTGAAGCGGCCGGTCGCGCGCACGATGCCAAGGTGCGCAGCCCCTCGAGCGTGCTGGCGATCCGGGGCACCAAGGTGATGCTGACGGATCAGCCGCCGTTTGCACCCGAAGCTCAGAGCCTCACCGGGCGCGCTTTCTTCCGCGACCTGCGCAAACAGGTGGCGGTGGGCACCCGTGGCGGCGGCAAGACGCGCGTCACCGCCGAACGCGATTCCCCGGCCCAGACCGCGCTGGCCGATGCCACCCTCGACACCCGCGGCAAAAACGCCTCGGCAGAAACCGACCTCACCCTGCAGTTCTCGCCGGCGGTTTTCGCCAAGCTGCAGGAGCAGGGCGGCGTGTTTGAGATCCTCGGGCAGGCGAACAATCAGTCCATCATCGACAGCCTCTCGTTTATCGGCGTGGTGACCGGACCGCAGCCGTCGTTTGAACTGTCCTTCAGCGGTACCGACGGGTCGAACGTCAATCTGGAGGTTCTCACCCCGCTGGGAGACACGGTGACCATCCTGAACCAGACCCAGCGCTCACCGAGCGGCGGTCTGTATGCCCTGGAAAGCGGTCCGATCAGCCGGGAAGCCAGCTTCGGGGCGGACATCGTCGTCTTCGACGACCCGTTCCAGCCTGCGCCGGCGGGGGT
>JAVQWE010000528.1:0-2070 GCA_033579175.1 Phycisphaerales bacterium
AATCTTGGCGCGCTGTTTCACACGTTGCTCAACCGCCGCCGGGCGGAGAAGCACGTTGGCTATGCGGAGAGCCATGATCAGAGTCTTGTGGGAGATAAGACCATCGCCTTCTGGCTGATGGATCAGGAAATGTACTGGAACATGGCGGTCGATCGACCCAGTCTCGTGATCGACCGGGGAATTGCTCTGCACAAGATGATCCGCCTGATCACGTTTTCGCTGGCGGGAGAGGGCTATCTGAATTTCATGGGAAACGAGTTCGGTCACCCGGAGTGGGTTGATTTCCCCCGCGAGGGCAACGGCTATTCCTTCAAATACGCCCGACGGCAGTGGAGCCTGGTGGATAATCCTCTGTTGCGCTACAAGGGCCTGAACGAGTTCGATCGGGCGATGCAGAGACTGGACGAAGAATGGAATCTGCTCTCAGACCCTCTGATCGAACAACTTGCCTGTCACGAGGACACACGCCAGCTTGTTTACCGCCGGGGGCCGTTGGTCTTCGCCTTCAATTTCCACGCGACCGAGTCGTACCCCGACCTGCGGATTCCCGTCCCCGATCGCACGGACTATCGACTCGTGCTCGACACGGATTCCGAACTGTTCGGGGGTCACAGCCGCATTGACGCAGAGACACGGTATATCTGGCAGGATCAGCCGATGTACGGCCGGGGGCAGTCGGTGCAAATCTACCTGCCGGCGCGCTGCGCGCTGGTGCTGGGGCCGGTTCCGTGAGAATCATCGATCTGGGAACCCTTGCCTATCGTGAGGCGTGGCGGGAGCAGCAACGCCTGCATGAACAGGTTGTCGCCGGGGCGGAAGAGGCGATTGTTCTCCTGGAGCACCCCCCGGTCATCACGATGGGCCGTCGCGGGGAAACCCTGGGTGTGAGGAACCTGCGGGTATCGGCAGAGGCGCTTCAATCACGCGGCGTCGAGTTTGTCCAGACCGACCGGGGGGGCGACATCACCTTCCACGGACCCGGGCAACTGGTGACTTATCCGATCATTCGGCTGACGGATCACAATCTGTCGGTGGGGGGATACGTTGGCGCCTTGCAGGAGGCGGTGATACGAACCCTGCGGGAGTTTGGCATTCAATCTTCCACGGATCGGGCAGGGGTGGGCGTGTGGGTCCACCCCTCGACGGCCACGGAACCGGCCAACGCCCCAGAAGCTGCCGGAGAAGCCCGTAAGATCGCCGCGATCGGGGTGCGAGTGAAGCGGGGGGTGACCATGCATGGTCTGGCCTTGAACGTGACAACCGACCTTTCGTACTTTCAGTTGATCGTCCCCTGTGGAATTGCCGATCGCGGGGTCACGTCGCTTAAACAACTGCTCGGTGAGCAGTGCCCGACGATGGAGCGGGTCAAATCCGTTCTGGTCGGGAAGCTGCAAGAGGCGATCGGGTGGTAAGTGCGATCGTAAATCATTGTCCGACATGCACTTAGCTGAAGACTCGCCGTGCCTGACCGGGTTGGCTATAGTGCCGGTATGAAAGGAAGAGCATGCCCGCCGAATTGAAAGACATATTGGAACAGGCCGAGAAACTGGGTCGGATGCTGGCAGATCATCCAGCGGTTGTGAAATTCAAAGCGGCACAAAAGGCCGTGATGGAAGACTCAGAAGCTCGAAACGCCATGTCGGATTTCAACCGGATGCTGGAGGCTCTGGCCCGGCAGGAACAACAGGGGCTTTCCATCACCGACGCCCAGAGGCTTTCCCTGGAAGGCCTCCAATCCCGGCTGGCATCGAACCTCAAAGTCAAGGCATTGAACATCGCGCAGGTGGAGTTGATGGATTTGCTGCGCAAGGTGAGTGAGGCATGGCAGAAGCCGATCGGTGCCCCCCTCGGGGACGCCGCCTCGGCCGGTCCAAGAATCGCAACCAGCAAATGAACCTTGGGTCCAAGACCACCCATGGACATGCCGGGATGCGCATGGAACCGGCATCGCGCCATGTAAGTCTCGATCAGACAATGGCTTACATCCGTTTCGAGGAACACCTCGTGCCGCCGCTTGATTTCTGTCCGGTCGGTAGTGGCGAACTCCGATGAATTACTGGCTACTCAAAA
>JAVQWE010000529.1:0-2029 GCA_033579175.1 Phycisphaerales bacterium
AGAAGCGGGTCCAGTCGCCGACGATCAGCTGATACGATCCATCCGGCAGGTCGCGAGGAAGCTGCATGGAAAACGGCAGGTCGGATTCTTCTCCGCGGAAGGGTCGATGGGTGATGAA
Organism: Phycisphaerales bacterium; assembly: GCA_033579175.1. GTDB lineage: Bacteria > Planctomycetota > Phycisphaerae > Tepidisphaerales > Tepidisphaeraceae > JAVQWE01. The sequence goes on from JAVQWE010000529.1 coordinate 119, forward strand.
TCCGCTGATGGTCTCGCCGGGGCGATAGCGGGTCTTGGGAATCTGCACCGACAGGATCAGCGAATCTCGCGGTTCCGGATCCACCTGCAACCGTCCGGTGATCCGACGCGGCAGCACCCGCTGAAAGGGGTTTTCGACGGCGGCGGCGATGGGCGCCACGAGCTGCGACAGCAGCCCGCCGGGAACCACATTGGTATCGACATTTCCGATTCGCAGAATCCGACCATTGTCGAATTCCATCGTCAGGTCATAGGAAACCGTGTTGTACTGCGGCAACATGTTGTCGCCGATCAGGGCGGAATCGACAGCCGCTGCCACGATCGCCGGCAGCAGACGCGGGTGTCGGACCGCCTGGAATCGGAAGGGTGACTCGCGTCCGGAGCGTACGATCGTTACGTCGATCGGAAGCATTTCCGGATGGGGACCGAGCTTCGCAGCCACCCCCGCGGTCTGGTCGGTGTGCATCGTACCCAGGACCGGTCCGACGGCGGCAATCTTGAAGCTGCTTTCCATCGAAGCGACCACCGCGTTGACTTCGCCGGCCGCCAGGGGCAGTGCCGCCTCGCCTTCGTTAAGGAACGGGTGCCCGAAGGCAAACACGTGTTCCCCAATGACTTCCGTGCAGGTACCGTTGGCGTGGAACTCAACATCGCCCGTGAGCAGCGGCGCAACCACGACACTGCCTGGCTCGATTCGTGCGTCCGCCTGCCGGCCCCGGCCTCCCGCCCCCGCCAGAAGCAGGTTATGGGCTTCGAACACATGCCGGTAGGCCCGAAGCACTTCCGCGGGCGCACCCGAGGTGGTTACCGGGGTGGCCAGTGGCCGCAATGAGCCAGAAGCCTGCGGGCGTCCTGATCCTGCATTGCCCGGCCGGAACCGATCCACCGCCGCAGCTACCCCCCGCAGCACATCCCACGACTGCCGCGCGCCCGCCGGCGGGGCATCAGGTTGATGGGCCTCGGAGCTTGGTGAATTCATTTCGAGCATGTACTGGATGGGCTGCACTCCCGCGATCGGATCCTTGGCGAACCTCCAGCCGTAAGCGAAAGCACCAAGAAGTCGTGGGCGACCGTGTTCGTCGAAGAGAAAAATGGGTGAACCGCTCATGCCGGCGATCGCGCCGGTGTGCTCCAGATTGGGCCCGAGGGCGCGGATGAGCACGACATCGCGCTTCGGATTGAAATTCTTCAGCACGGAGACCACTTCGACGTCAAATCGCTCGATCGTCGTGCCTTTGAAAACCGTCAGCCCGTACCCCTTCATCCCCTCGCGCACCTCGTCCACGCGCAGATGCCGCGCAGGGTCAAAGAGCTCCGGCAGCGCGCTGGAGGCGGCGGGATCGTCGCCCGCAGCGATTGCGACCGGCCATATCAGCAGCAGCAGCAGTTGAAAAGCGGTTTTCAAGCCGCCGGATCGTAGGAAACCGCTCTGGAAGCCGCAAGCGCTTGCGCCGTCGCCGACTGGGGGGACACCCCGCACCGCCTCTCAGCGGGCGGTTCTGCCGGTGCCGGCGGGGAACGAGCCCCATCCACTCGCAAGCATGCAGGCACGTGCATAAGATGAGCTCTGCGGTGTATGATGAAGGGATTGAACAACCCCCCTCGGATCGTCAACCGGCGAGCGCTGCACGACTATCACATCGAAGCGAAGCTGGAATGTGGCATCGCCCTCGCAGGAAGTGAAGTGAAGTCGTTACGACTGGGACAGGCACAACTGCAGGATGCCTACGCGCGCGTCGAGAAGGGGCGGCTGATTCTGACCGGCTGTCACATTGAACCGTACCGGCAGGCGTCGGCAGTCTATAATCATCAGCCCCGGCGCGACCGCTTCCTGCTGGCACATAAACGGGAAATCCGCAAGCTGCACAGCGCGCTGCAGCAGCGGGGAACAACCCTGATTCCGTTGGCGATC
>JAVQWE010000530.1:0-2012 GCA_033579175.1 Phycisphaerales bacterium
GGAGGCCCGTCGGCAGGAGTCGACGCTGGAACTGATTGCCAGCGAAAACCACGTGAGCCGCGCGGTCATGGAGGCGGCCGGCAGTTGCCTGACCAACAAATATGCCGAAGGCTACCCGGGGGCACGTTACTACGGCGGCTGCGGCGTGTACGACGAGATAGAAAATCTTGCGATCGAGCGTGCCAAGCAGCTGTTCAACTGCCGATTCGCCAACGTGCAGCCGCATTCCGGGGCCAACGCCAATCTCGCGGCCATGATGGCGATGATGAAGCCCGGGGAGACATTCATTTCGCTGAATCTTGCAAGCGGGGGCCATCTGTCGCATGGCATGAAGCTCAATACTTCCGCGATTTTCTGGAAAGTGGCCCACTATGAGCTGGATGACAAGACGGAGACGATCGACTTTTCCAGCGTCCGGGCCGTGGCGCGCCAGGTAAAGCCGCGCGCGATCCTCTGCGGCTATTCGGCCTATCCGCGCGTGATCGACTTTGCGCGTTTTCGCGAAATTGCCGATGAGGTGGGTGCCCTGCTGATGGCAGACGTGGCCCACATCGCCGGGCTTTGCGTGGGCGGGGCACATCCCTCTCCGTTCCCCTACGCTCACATCGTTACGACCACCACTCATAAGACGTTGCGTGGTCCGCGCGGCGGAATGGTGCTGACCAATGACGAAGAACTGGCCAAAGCCGTTAATCGAAGCGTCTTTCCGGGCAGTCAGGGCGGGCCGCTGATGCACATCATTGCCGCCAAGGCTGTGGCCTTCGGCGAAGCGCTGCGCCCGGAGTTCAAGGCGTACGCGCATCAGATCGTGCGGAATGCCAAGGCGCTGGCCGACGCGTTACAGAGGCTGGGATATCGTCTGCAAAGCGGGGGGACTGACAACCATCTGATGCTGGTCGACCTGCGGGCGCGCAACGAATCATTCACCGGCGCCGACGCCGAAAAGGCGCTGGAAGCGGCCGGCATCATCAGCAACAAGAACGCGATCCACAAGGATCCGCGCCCGCCCAAAATTACCAGCGGCTTGCGGTTGGGCACGCCGGCGCTGACGACACGCGGGCTGAAAGAACCAGAGATGGCGACCGTGGCCTCGTTCATTGATCGGGCGATCGCTGCGCGCGACGATGCGGCGGCGCTGGCACGGCTGCGCGCTGAGGTCGCCGAGTTTGCGGCGCAGTTCCCGATGCCACATTAGCAGTTGACGATGTTCGTCCCGATCCTTCAATCCGCAGCCGCGCCGAACCACCTGCAGGAATTCTCCCACTATCCGACGATTCCCCCGCCGCGCAAAGTGCCACTGACGGTACTTCCGGCTCAGCCCTGTGCGTATCTGCCCGACCGCTTTGCTACCGTGCGCGCGTTCGTCTCCGGCCGGATCGATCCGGAGCTGTACCACGATTTCATGGATGCCGGTTTCCGGCGCGCCGGGCGGGTGATTTACCAGAATCTCTGCAACGGATGCCGGGAATGCACGCAACTGCGGGTGCCGGTCAGAGATTTCGTGCCCAGTCGCTCCCAACGACGCATCCTGCGAAAGAACCGTGACCTGCTGGTTTCCTGGGCAGAGCCAAAGCTCACACCTGAAAAGCACGATCTGTACCGCCGATATCTTGCTGAACGACACGACGGGCAGCAGGACGCAACCCTCGAGGGGTTGCGGACGTTTCTGTACGTTTCGCCGGTGGACACGCTCGAGTTCGAGTATCGTGATCGACATGGGCGTCTGCTGGCCGTGGGAATCTGCGATGTCTGCCTTCGGTCACTCAGCAGCGTGTATTTTTACTTCGATCCAGCCGAGTCGCGCCGGGGGTTGGGGAATTTCGGGGTGCTCCAGGAAATTGAATTCGCCCGCAACTGTGGAATCGATTTTTATTATCTGGGTTTCTGGGTTCCAGGTTCGGAACGGATGAATTACAAGACTTCCTACGGTCCTTACGAATTGCTGGGCACAGACGGTGTCTGGAGGTCGGGCCGAGGGGCAGACGAGCGTTCTGCGGGCTGACAGTTAGCCC
>JAVQWE010000531.1:0-2008 GCA_033579175.1 Phycisphaerales bacterium
CCCGGGGAGGATTTTGCCCGGTATCCCCGTCCCATCGAGGCTGATCTGGAGAAATGTCGGGCGGAAGGGGTCGACCTGGTGTTCCATCCAAGCGTCGCGGAAATGTACGGCCGAAGCCCTAAAGCAATCGTCGTCGATATCCCGCACCTGACCGAAACCCTGGAAGGAAAGCACCGACCGGGGCACTTCCGCGGGGTTCTGCAGGTGGTGGCAAAGCTGTTCAATATCGTGCAACCTGCGGTTGCGGTCTTCGGATTGAAAGACTACCAGCAGTTGTGTGTCATCCGCGCCATGACACAATATCTTGATTTCCCGGTGCAGATTGTGGCTCACCCCACTGTCCGTGAACCGGATGGGTTGGCCATGAGCAGCCGGAATGCCTACCTTTCCCCCTTGGAGCGTCGCCGCGCGTTGTCGATCAGTAAAGCCCTGTTCGCGGCGCGGGATCAATACGAACGCGGCGTGCGGCAGACCAGCAGGCTCGTGGCCACGATGCAGCAGATTCTTCTGCCCCCCGCATCCAGTGCCCTCAGCCCCGAAGGGGATCTTGGTCGCGTGCCGGTGAGCATCGATTACATCGCGGCTGTCGATGCGGATTCGCTGTTGCCTGTCGAGACGGTCGATCGACCCACAGTTCTTGCCATCGCCGCCCGCATCGGCAGCACGCGCCTGATCGACAATCTCATCCTCGATTAGCCCGCTCCAAAGGCAATTCCCCCCTCTTCCTCCGGCTTATCCCCGCCGCCGGCATTTGCCCCCGTCGTGGAAAGCTCTAGGATCATCTGCGTTGCATGTGGCAAGAGGTCGTCCGCATTCCGCTGCCCTTCAGCCTGCCCCTGATCGGCCATGAACTGGTGGTGTATGGCTTTGGCCTGATGCTGGTGATCGGCTTCCTGCTGGCTATGGAGCTGGCCCGCTTTCTGGCCCGTCGAAAAGGGTTGAACCCCGACTTCTTTTCCAATGCAGCGATTCTGGCTCTGTTCAGCGGCATTCTTGGCGCACGCCTTGTCCACGTGCTTGAGAATCTTCGCAGCTATTCCGACCCGACCCGGTCGATCGCGCAGAATCTGGCCGATGCCATCAACATCTCCAGCGGCGGACTGACTTATTACGGCGGCTTTCTTCTGGCGTTTCCCGTTCTGGTTACCTACGCGCTGCGGAAGGGAATCCCGGTTCGCACCGGCATGGACATCGTGGCGCCGTGCCTGATGGTGGGATTGGGATTCGGGCGGATCGGATGCTTCCTTACCGGCTGTTGCTTCGGCGCGGTGTGTAACCTGCCTTGGGCCGTATCATTTCCCTTTGGTTCCCCGCCCTACGTGCAGCACGTGGAGTCCGGGCGTATCTCGCCGCCGCCGCAACTTCTGCGCCCGGGCCGGGATGGCTCGTCAAAACTGGTTGACGCCGCCGCGCTTCGCCAGCCCGGCAATGCTGCCCTGCGGTCCCTGGCAGCGACACAGCGATCGCTGCGCGTCCACCCTGCGCAACTGTACAGCGCCGTTACCGCCTTTCTGCTGGCGGGCCTGCTGCTGAGCCACTTCGCACTGGAGCCGCCCCCCGGAACGACGTTCGCGCTGATGCTGATTCTCGAAGGCACCGCCCGATTCACGCTGGAACTTCTGCGCGTAGAACCGGTGGTTTTGTGGGGTATGAGCCTGAGCATGATCGTTGCGATGGGTATGGTGGCGCTGGGGCTGACCCTCTGGGTTGCGTTCCGTCGCCGGCGGGAGTGAAATCCCCTCCGTCCGGCCGAGTCCCGCAGAGCCGCCACTCACTGAGTCGACGCTGCCGAAAGCGGCACGGCGGCGTCCCGGACGACCTCTCTGGCTCTAGGAGACACTTCCACCGGCAGGCCCTTGAGCCTTTCCAGCATGGAAAGGGATGTTTCGCCACTACGACAGCAACGAAATCCACGTTGCCGGCCGCATTCTTAGCGATTTCTTAACCTGCGATTAGGTATCGGTGGCGTCTTAAGGCGTCGTAAGTATCTGCACAATCTGGTTTTATG
>JAVQWE010000532.1:0-1971 GCA_033579175.1 Phycisphaerales bacterium
GGCGCGCCTCGGCGACAACCTGTCGCTCAGCAGCCGCGGTGGGGGCATTGCGGTGGCACGGGTGGTGGGAATCTTCGAAACCGGTGTGACTCCCGTCGATTACGGGCGCGTCTACATGATGATGAACAACGCCCAGACCCTGCTGGACAAGAAGAACATCGTCAATCAGATCATCCTCCGCACCACCGACTACACCCAGGCTCGCGGGCTGGCGGCGCAGGTTGAGGCCATCAGCGGATACAAAACCGAAAGCTGGCAGGAATCCAACGCCAATTTCCTGAAGATTTTCCGCATTCAGGGCATCATCACCTATTTCATCACCGGGGCGCTGCTGGTGGTCGCCGCGTTTGGAGTGCTCAACATCCTGATCATGGCAGTGCTGGAACGGGTCAATGACATCGCCATCCTCAAGAGCTTCGGGCTGAGCCGCGGTGACATCACCCGGATTTACCTCGTGCAGGGCATGGTCATAGGCCTGATTGGCTCAGTGCTCGGGTTGATCCTCGGCAAACTGAGCATTGAGCTGCTTCGGCGGCTGCCGATCCAGATGGAAGGGCTGGTCAAGGCCGAGGGACTGCTCATGAGCGAGCACGGGAGCATGTATGTTCAGGCCTTCGTCGGGGCCATGCTGGTGGTGGTGCTGGCGGCGGTGTATCCGGCGCGACGCGCCGCAAAATATGATCCGGTCGAGGTGATTCGTGGGGCACACTAGCCTTGCCAAGGAGGCCATCCGACTGTCCGGGGGGCTGCAGACGGCGCCGACAACGGCACCTTGGCCGCTCCTGATGGCCCGCAACGTGCACCGGTTTCTCGGATCGGGCGAGGGACTGACCCACATCCTCAAGGGAGTCAACCTGACCGTCACCCGAGGCGAGTATGTTGCAATCATCGGTGCCTCCGGGAGCGGAAAGAGCACCCTGTTGTACCTGCTGGGGGGGCTGGATCGACCCAGCACCACCGATGGTGCGGGTCAACCGATTGAGCCTTCCCCGGCCGTGCTGATCGAGGGTCAGAACACCGCCGATTTGAACGATCTGGAACTGGCCCGACTGCGGAACCAGAAGATCGGGTTCGTCTTTCAGTTTCACTACCTGCTGAAGGAGTTCACGGCTCAGGAAAACGTTTGCCTGCCGATGCTCAAGCTCGGACGGCTGACCCGCTCAGACGCCATGGAGCGCGCGGCGCAACTCCTGGCCAGACTTGGACTTGCGCAAAAAATACGCCGGCGCGCCAATCGTCTGTCCGGCGGGGAGCAGCAACGGGTGGCGATCGCCCGTGCGCTGGCCAATGAACCGGATGTCCTGCTGGCCGATGAGCCTACCGGAAATCTCGATCGGCGCAACGGGGAGCTGGTGGCCGACATTCTCAGTGAGTTGGCCGCCGGGGGGCAGACGCTGGTGATCGTCACTCATGAAATGCCCTTGGCCCACCGGGCCCGACGCATCGTGCGGATGGATGATGGCATGATCGCCGAGGATCAACCGACAGACCCGACCGCACCGGCAGGTTACTCGCGGGCTTGCCAGGCAAATTCGTGATATTCCGCGGCGAACGAGCCGTCCGCCCAGAGCCGGACGATTCCATAGCCGTTGCCGAACTCCTGATTCGGCCCTTTCCACCAGCCGGCCGAAACCGCGCCGTTGCAGACGTAGGTGACCCCCAGGTAATCCACCCGGTCGGCCAGGTGGATGTGCCCGCTGAGCGCCAGCTTCACATTGCGGTGCCGGTAGAACAGGTCTTTGATCCGCCGGGCATCGACATGAACGAATGCACCGGGGATTCGCCAATCACCACTGGTTTCGTTGTCCCCGTCGAACATGGCGCAGGCGCAGACAATCGGAATGTGTGACAGCACGACCACGGGTCGATCGCGGGATGGCCCGGCCAGTTCTCCGGCGAGCCAGTCGAATTGCTCCGGATCGAGCCGGGCGACGTATCCATTGCCTCCGTCGCTGTGGGTGCTGTCCAGCA
>JAVQWE010000533.1:0-1963 GCA_033579175.1 Phycisphaerales bacterium
TCGCCGGATCAGATCATCGTGATCAACCTCTCCGGGCGCGGTGACAAGGATTGCCAGGAAGTGGCGCGCCTTCTGGGCAACCCGGGCACGTAGCCCCTTGGCTTGATTCACGATCCGACCCCTCTACCATCGCCACGATGCCTTCGCGACTGCGCGAATCGATCGAATCAGGCCGGCGGAAACGGGGGCTGGCATTTCTGCCGTTTCTGGCAGCAGGATTTCCGGACTCGGCGACGTTTCTGGAATTGCTCCGGCGCATGGGCGAAGTGGCTGATGCCGTTGAGATCGGCTTTCCGTTCTCCGACCCCATCGCCGACGGACCGGCGATCCAGTCGGCGTTCGCCCAGACGCTGGAACGGGGGTTTGCGGTGGCCGATGTCTTCGCCGCCGTGCGCGAGGCAAAAGCGTCGCTGCAAACGCCGCTGGTTGCGATGGTGAGCTATTCGATCGTCTACCGCTACGGGCTCGAGCGTTTTCTGCAGGACTGCCGGGAGGCTTGCTTTGACGGGGTGTTATTACCCGATCTGCCCCCGCCGGAGGCACAATCCGTTTGCCCCCGGATTCACGCCCAGGGGCTGGATACCGTGCTGCTGGTGGCACCGACAAGTACGTTAGCCCGTCGGCGGGAAATCACCGGGCTTTGTTCCGGTTTTGTGTACTATCTGTCGGTGAGCGGATTGACCGGAGAGCGGGACGAACTCCCGGGGGATCTGCAACGGCAGGTGGGGGAGCTGAAATCCCTGACCGATCTGCCGGTGTGCGTGGGATTTGGCGTATCGAAGTCCTCGCATATCAAGCAGTTATCGGGCGTAGCGGACGGGGTGATTGTCGGCTCGGCGATTGTCCGGATGGTAAGCCAGCAAACCGGGCGGTCGGCCGAGGAAATTGCCGAATCCGTCGTAAAGTACTGTCGGGAATTGACTTACGTCACTTCCTGATCGGCCCGGGACGTGCGGCACTCGCCGTCAATCGCGGGTCTGGCCAGCGCCCTGACGAACCTTGAGGAACCTCGCCCGACGTGCGGACGACCCCGGGAACGGTGCTAACGAATCGGCGTCGATGAGTGTCTGACCCCATGGAACGGCCGGTGAAAGACTCTGCCCGATCGCGGCCGACGCCGACCGGTCCCGGCAACCCGTCGGGGGACGGGACATCCCGGGCCGGCTCCGCCCAGTCGCCCGGGGAGGCTCAGCCCTCGGATGCGGAGCTTGTCACGGCGGCGCTGCGGGGCGATCGCGCCGCATTCGACCAGATCATCCGGCGACACCAACGGCAGGCGGTGGCAGTCTCGTACCGGCTGCTGGGGAACATCAACGATGCCTTGGAGGTGACGCAGGAATCGTTCCTCAAGGCCTATCGGAACCTGAACACCCTGCAGACGCCGGCGGCGTTCGCCGGGTGGATGATGCGGATCGTCTCCAACCTGTCGCTGAATTTCCGGCGCGGAAGGAAGATCCGCTCGCAACTGCCGCTGGATGATCTGCTGGGTCCGCAGGAAGAGCCCCGCGGGCAAGGCGATTCCACCAGCTCCCAGCCCGATCCGGCTCGCGCCGCAGCAGGCAGGGAACTGGGCGAACGGTTGCAGGCGGCGTTGGCACAGCTCCCGCAGAAGCAGCGGGACGCCATCCTGCTGTTCACGGTGGAACAGTTGCCGCAAAAGCAGGTGGCCGAGATTCTCGATTGCAGCGTCGAGGCCGTGAAGTGGCACGTGTTTCAGGGTCGCAAGCGGCTGCGGGAACTGCTGAAGGACGTGATGTAACCGGCCAGATCAACCGCCCCTGAGGCGCGCGATGATGAGCAACGACGAGCTTCAATTTCTGATCAGCCAGTATGTCGATGGCACGCTGGAAGACTCTCAGCGGGCCAGCGTCGAGCAGCTCTTGCGCGCCGATGCCCAGGCGCGGCGGCTGCTGGAGGAGTATCGTTGCCTCAACCGCCTGCTGGTGGAATATTCACCCCTGCC
>JAVQWE010000534.1:0-1960 GCA_033579175.1 Phycisphaerales bacterium
AGGCAGGTCATTCGTTTTCGCAGCAGGCACCGGTTTGCGGTGCATTCCTCGACCTTCAGCCAAGGCGGGAACGCCCCGCGCAGCCGGCTTCAGGTCCAGCCCCCGATCAGGGAGTTTTAGTTTGTCGGCACGATCAAGTAAATTCAGCGTTCTATGAAATTGAGCGAACTGGCCGGCCGGCTGGATGCGGAACTGCTGGGCGACGGGAACATCGAAATCCGCTCCGTCGCCGCGCTGGATACGGCCGGCCCGGGGCAGTTGAGCTTTCTGGCCAACCCGCGCTACCTCCGGCAACTGCAAACCACGGGGGCATCGGCGGTGATCGTGGAGAAGTCGGTTCGCAGCGACCGGACCGCGCTGCTGCTGTGCCGCGACCCGTATTACGCCTTCCGCGAGGCGGTGGTGGCTCTGCATGGCTTCCGCACGCACCCGTTTGAGGGGGTTCACCCCAAGGCGCACGTGGAGCCGTCGGCGGTGATCGGACCGCAGACCGTGATTTATCCGGGATGCTACATCGGCCCGCGAGTGCGGATCGGCGCAGGCTGCATTCTTTACCCCAACGTCGTGGTCTACGAAGACTGCGTGATCGGCGATCGCTGCATCCTGCATGCCGGGGTTTCCATCGGGGCCGACGGATTCGGCTTTGCCACGCATGAAGGGGTTCACCACAAAATCCCGCAGATCGGGAACGTCATTGTCGAAGATGATGTTGAAATCGGCCCCAACAGCTCCATCAGCCGCGCGGCGTTGAGCAGTACCGTCATCGGCAAAGGCACCAAGATCGATCAGAATGTCGTCATCGGGCATAACACCCGCGTCGGACCGCATTGCCTGCTGGTGGCACAGGTCGGGATCGCCGGGAGCTGCACCCTCGGACATCATGTCGTGTTGGCGGGGCAGGTGGGGGTTGCCGGGCATCGGCGGATCGCCGACGGCGTGCAGGTGGCGGCGCAGGGGGGGGTCATGCAAGACATTGAGACGCCCGGTCAATATGGGGGAACTCCCACCCTGCCGTTGCCTCAGGCGCGACGTGTCTGGGTGACCTACGGAGAGCTGCCGGCGATGCAGCGGAAGCTGCGGGAACTGGAACAGCGTCTGGCGGATCTGATGGCCGAGGACGGAGGGATTCTCTGATCGGCCGCAGCCCTGACCCGGGGTTTGAGCCAAGGCGCTGGTCGGCATGCGTCCGTCGACGGGGGATGCCCGATCGGCGGGCCGGGTGGGTCCCCGATTCTTTTATCCGCAGCGACCCTGCAGCCCTCGGGGCATCCGCTCCGCCAATCTGGCGGCGGTTGCAGGAAGCCGACCTGTCATGCGGCAGAGGGACTCACGTGCTTTCCGTTTCGGATGGGGACATTTTGCGACGCAATTTGTGCCGCTATACTCGCGCCGATGTCCCAGCCTGCCATCGCGCCGGTTTCCGGCGGTCTGGGCAACGCAAGCCCCGGCGAGTCTGAAACGTCCGGCCGCGCGTTGCGCATCCTGGCCCCTCTGATCCTGCTGGCTGCTGTGACCGTGTTTTACTTCCCTCAGCGAGCCTCCACAGGCGAATGGGGACTGTGCGGACTCGATTTCCATCAATTGCACGAACGCCGGATTTCATTCTTTCAAGAGCAATGGCGGGTGCACGGACGCTTACCGGCGTGGTATCCGCATGAATTCCTCGGCTCGCCATTCTGGGCCAACATTCAGGCGTTCCCGTTCTTGCCGACCCGGTTGATCCTGCTGGTTCTGCCGGCGTTTGCGGTGCATGGCGCCGGTTGTCTGCTGGCGGCGCTGCTGGCGGCCGGGTTCATGCATATGTACGCCCGAAGGCTGGGGATGGACCCGATCGCATCGGCGACGGCGGGTCTGACGTTCGCCTTCAGTGGCTTCTTTGCCTCGCGCGTGTATGCCGGGCACCTGCAGCTGATCGAAGAGTACGCCGCGCTGCCCCTGGTACTCTGGATGATCGAGGGTA
>JAVQWE010000535.1:0-1922 GCA_033579175.1 Phycisphaerales bacterium
ATTCCTGGACCGCGATCAAATGGGTGCGCCGGTTGTCGGATTCGTCTTTGACGCCGTTGGTGCGCGGCTCTTCAGCGACCTCACCGGGGCCAATATCGGGCTTCCGCTGGCGATCGTGCTCGATGATAAGGTGATCAGCGCCCCGAACATCAACCAGCAGATCAGCCGTCAGGGCATCATCACCGGCTCATTCTCGACCGCCGAGCTGCGGTACCTGATCAGCACACTCTCAGCAGGCTCACTGCCGGCCCAACTGGCCGACGAGCCGATCAGCGAGCGCACCGTCGGCCCGCAGCTTGGTGAAGACAATCTGCGCGCCGGATTCATCGCCTGCGCCTTCGGGCTTGGCGTCGTCGCGGTGTTTCTGATTGGTTACTACTACCTCAGCGGTGTGGTCGCGATGATCGCCGTGCTGCTGAACCTGGTGCTGATTCTGGGTGCGATGGCGGCGATGAACGCGACGTTCACCCTGCCGGGTGTGGCCGGGATTGTGCTGACGATTGGCATGGCGGTCGATGCTAACGTCCTGATCTTCGAAAGGCTCCGCGAAGAACAGCTGCGTGGCATGGGCATCCGGCTTGCTCTTCGGAATGCTTACGATCGAGCCTGGAGCGCGATTCTGGATGGCAACGTCACGACGGCGATCACCAGCTTCTTCCTGCTGTGGCTGGGGAGCGAGGAAGTCAAGGGCTTCGGACTGACCCTGCTGCTGGGGATTCTCAGCTCGCTGTTCACGGCCTTGTTTGTGACCAAGACAATCTTTGCGATCCTGATTGACCGGTTCGACCTCAGGAAACTGGGCAGCGTCCCGATGTCGATTCCCGCGTGGGGCCGCGTGTTGAACCCCCGGATCGACTGGATGCGCCTGGCGCCGGCGTTTTATGTGCTCAGCAGTGCGTTTATCGTCGTCGGGCTGGGCTTGTTTATCGTGAAATTCCAGCAGGGGCGGATCCTTGACGTTGAGTTCGCCAAGGGAACCTCGGCTCAGTTCGAGCTGAAATCTCCCATGAAAATCGAGGAAGTCCGGGCGATCATCAATAAGGCCGCGGCGGCGCATCCCGACAAGCTGCCTTCGCCGGGTGTGCAGTCGGTGGGCTCCGACGGGCGTACGTATGAGGTGGTGACCCCGAATGATGATGCCTTGGCGGTGAAAGACGTGCTCAAGTCCGCTCTGGCGGGGAAACTGAATCTGCAAGAGCCAAGCCATTTCGATCTGGTCGGGGCACCGCTTGCCGAGGCGCTGAATCGGGCGGTCTTCCCGATCGAGAGTCGAACCACCAGCGTCGGGGGAGTCCGGCCGGAACGCATTCGCGACCATGTGGGGGGCGTGGCCATCCTTCTGAAGAATCTTGAGCCGATGCTCAGCGCGGATGAGATCGAGAAGCGCCTGGATCAGCAGCGCTTGCAGGCGGGGACGCCGCAAACCGGTTACCGCAGCACGACGGTTGAGGTGTTCCCCGATCAGAAAGCAGCGGTGGTGATGGTCAGCGATGAGGCACTGCCGTACGACAGGGATGTTGAGAAGTGGCAACTGGAGCTGGCCGCCCCTGCGTGGCGGCTGGTTAACGAGGCGGTGAACAATCCCGTCGAGCTGCAGAAGTTGACGAACTTCAACCCGCAGATCGCGGCGGAGACGCAAACGCAGGCTCTGCTGGCGCTGTCGCTTTCCATTCTCGTGATTGTGGTCTACATCTGGATTCGCTTCGGCAACCTGAAGTTCGGCACCGCCACGGTCATAGCATTGCTGCACGACACATTTTTCGTGATCGCCGCGCTGGGTGTGTCACATTATCTGTCAGAGCTTGCGTTCTTCCGGAATTATCTGCTGCTGGAGCCGTTCCGGCTGAATCTGACCGTAGTCGCAGCGATCCTGACGGTCATGGGATGGTCCATGAACGATACCGTGGTGGTTTTCGACCGGA
>JAVQWE010000536.1:0-1918 GCA_033579175.1 Phycisphaerales bacterium
AATTTGACCCCGCCAAGCTTGTTGAACCTGCAATGGAGCTGCCTGTGCAGGTGAACGGACGGGTTCGCGATCGCATCACCGTTCCGGCCGACGCCACCGAGCAAGACATCCTCGCCGCAGCCGCCAGTGCACCCGGCGTCCGGCCGTGGATCGATGGCAAGCAGGTTAAGAAACGGCTGTACGTTCCCAAAAAACTGGTAAACTTCGTCGTAAGCTGAGCGTGCGCCTCCCGGATCAGGCGGCGGGGGGTGCAGCGAGCTTCTTTTACTGAAGGAACGCTCCATGAAAGCCGCATTTGGATTGGTGGCATTGCTGCTGGGGGTCTTCGGGTTGATCTGGCTGTTTGCACCCGGTGGAGCGACCAACTACACCGGCGAGGTGCTCAAGGGTGGCCAAGTGGCCCGGGAAGAGGTCAACCGGCTGGCCGGCTCGTCCGGTGACGGCAATATGACATTCAGGGATTCGATCGAGATTGAAGATCAATCCGCCGGCGGAAAAACTGTGGGGCTGCTGGTCCGCAAAGTTGAGCCATCCGGGCCGGCTGCGGCCTATTTCGGATTGCAGCGCGGCGACCTGATCACCGAAATCGGCCCGTTGCCCGTCAAAGAACTGGGCAGTGACGCCGGTATCGACTTCCTCACCGAGGCCTATCAGAAGAAGCAGACGATCACGATCGTGCGTGACGAGCGCACGCTGATCCTGCCCGGTGGGGCCGAAAAGGCCGCGGCGGGAGCCCCGCCAGCCCCCGCGCCGGTGGCCGAGCCCCGTCCGGCCCCGACAAAAGACGACCGCGGCAGCCTCCAGCGTCAGCTCGACAACATCACCGGTACCGGAAGAGGCCCCGGATGACCCCCTTCGCGCAGCAAGTCCCGTATTCATCGAACCGGGCTACCCTTTCCAACCCCTGACGAGCGGTTGCCCTGCCCAGGCTCGGTGCCGTTTGGCTAAAATGGCGGACCATGAAATCCGCTGGTGAGCCGGCGCCTGCCTTCGATGGCTTTTCCCCCCGGTCGGGCTGTCCGGGAACCGGGGGTGCATGGCTGATGGCGGGTCTTTGCCTGTGCAGCGTCATCGTCGCCGGCAACTTCCTGCTCCTGAAACAATCCAGCATCCGGATCAGCCCCAATATCTTGTGGATCTGGCTTGCCACAGGCCTGTTAGTTGTGGCATTGGCCGTCATGCTCCGGGTCTTCCGAGTCGAGACCCCTCGGCCGTGGGCCCGCGCGAGCGCCACCGTCGTTCTGTGCGTTTCCGGGCTTCTGCAGGCTGCGGGGGTGTGGCTGGGGCGTCCGGAGTTATCCGATGATGGCATACGCTACGCCACAGATGGGCGCATGTGGCTCGCCGGAGTATCCCCCTATGCCCATTCACCTCAGGAGGTTGCGCGGTGGCTCACCACCCGAAGCACGGGAACACCACAGGTGCCCCCTTTTCAGCCTCACGGCGAGCTGAAGACGATCTATCCCCCCACGGCGCAGGGGGTGTTCGTCGCCGCGGCGCTGGGAGAGCGGCTGATTGCACGGCTGCAGGACCAAGGCATCTCGGAAAACCCTTCCAGACCACCCGCCGCCGGGTCGCAGGTGCGCCACGGCCACGGCCGCAACCTGCTCTTCCACCGATGTACCGCCGCGCTGTGCGCCATGGCCATCACGTTGCTCTTGCTCGGGATACTCAGGAAGCTGAATCGATCCCCCTGGTATGCCACGTTGTTTGCCTGGAATCCTCTGGCAGTGACAGAAATGTCGGTGCAGGGCCATATCGATGCCTTCGGCGTGCTTCTGCTGGTGGCCGCCGTCGCCGTGGCGCTGCGCCAGCGCCATCACCTTGGCGCTGCTCTGCTGGCGTTGGCAGCCGGTGTGAAGCCGCACGTAGCGGCCTTGGGACCTGTCCTTGTGGCGATCGTGGGACGCGAGGCGCC
>JAVQWE010000537.1:0-1877 GCA_033579175.1 Phycisphaerales bacterium
TGGCTCGGCAACCGTGCCCACCAGCGAAACGATGGCTGCCCGAAGGTTGTTGCTTGGCACCGTAGACTTGTTGGTGGCGTCGTTGTACTGATTCAGCGCAAACTGCTTTTTGGCCGCGTCGATCGTGCCCGCCGCAATCTTCCTGTCCAGGAAGCTGGTCAGTTCCGCCAGCACGGCCGAGGCGCTCGGTTCGGTGGGAGTGGCCACCGGTGCGTCGGCTCCGGGGTAGACACTCTGGCTGAAACGCCCCTGCAGGGTGGGGGTGAACGCCCGCGACGCCAGCGTAAACCGCTCCTTGTTCAGCCCTTTGGGCAGCAAAGCGACGTGTTCTCCGATGCTGGTGCCATCGGACGTATTGTTGATCGCCCCGTTGTAGATGAAAAACCGCGCGCCCTTGCGAACGCGACGATCCGTCTCAAACTCGATCTTGTTGCCGTCGGACCCGGCACGCATGTTCAGAATTCTGATCGTCACCTTCTGCTGAGCCGTGCCACTGGCACTGGCGGGATTCAGGGCGTAGCCGAACATCCGGAACTGGCTCGGGTCAACCAGAGTAATCGGCTCACTGAAACGCACAGTCACCCGCGAGCTGTTCAGGGGCTGCCCCTGACTGTCGGTCAGCATCGCAACCTTGATCTTGTCCTGCAGTGGAACCGCCGAGAGCAATTGACGCGGCTCGAGCGACTCAGCGAGGATGACAGGTCTCTGGGAACGCATCGGATGAAAGCTCCTTCTGGATAATGGACGAGTACAACCCAGATAGTGAGAGTCCTGCCCGGGTTCGTTTCAATCTGGGAGCAGAAAATCCTTGGACATCCGCGCCAATCAGCCGGCGGCGGCGAGGCAATGTTGCAGTAGCAAGATCCATTCCAGCCGCTGGATCTCTATTGCCAGCGGGAAGCGCGGGTCGTCCGGCGTCTGGTGAATCTCCTCCACCAGATCCACGAACCCCCGGCAGTCGAATTGCCCTAAACTCAGTTGCAGCAAAGACTTATCCGAGCGATGGGAAGTCAGTAGATGCGTCACGCCAGCCCCCATCGGAACCAGCGCCGGATGCCCGTGACAACGATCCAGCCAGTACCGGCTGTTCCAGAAATCCCCCTCCCGGCGGTGCATGATCGCGTGCCAATAGCTCCCCTCAATTGTGTGGGTTTGCTGACTGATGGAATGTGACCGATCTAACCAATCGTGCCAGAGCCACAGGCCAGCCAGAACGCACCGTGCCGCTGCAATGCTCCGCGGAGGCTGCCGGAGCACGGTTTCGGGGGTCAGCGGCTCCAGAAGTTGCCGGGCGGCCTCATTCCCCGGGCCGCGGGCGGTTAACCGTCGATAGGCCTCAGACCAGTTCAGACGCACTACGGCCATCGCGGCGTCACTCAACGCGGGAAAATCAGGCTCGGACATCATCTCCAGCGCACCTTCCGATCAAACCGTGGCACGGCCGGCGCAGATTGTCGCGCGCTGCGCGCGGGTTGCAACGGCCGGATCATTCAAGTGCTGCTTCGGGAGCGTCCGATAACATCAGTGGTTCATCGATCTTCTGAGGAGAAATCGCACATGCGCCACGCCTTCCTGATGTTCCTGCTCGCCGTGCTCGTCGGGTGCGCTCAGCGCCCCCCGATCTTCCTGGCGAACGACCCTGCGTTGCGCAGGCCATCGGTGGAGCTCGCCGCCGATGCCGTCAAACGCTTCCCCTACAAAGCCGACGCCCCCCGCGGCGGCGAGGCGGTGGGGCGGGCGCAGGTGGGCTACTGGCTGAACGTGCTGGAGATTGTCAATCTCTCCGATGAGGACTGGAACGATGTCGAAGTGTGGGTGAACAAAGCTTATGTCGCCCACCTCCCGAGCATGCCACGCGGCCAGCTCAAGACCATCCC
>JAVQWE010000538.1:0-1871 GCA_033579175.1 Phycisphaerales bacterium
CGCCATGCCGTTGATGATCGAACCTCTGGTATTCCAGCCAAACGCCTCGGCCGGCGGATATATGGTGGACGGCGACGCCGAAAAGATCATCCCGCTGGTCCGACAGGCGGTCGAACTGGGCGCCGACATCATCAAGGCCGACCCGACCGACCGGGTCGAGGACTATCCCCGGGTGATTGAAACGGCCTCAAGAATCCCCGTGCTGGTCCGAGGCGGTGGGAAGGTGCCCGATCGGGAGATTCTCCATCGCACCAGCGAGCTGATGAAGACCGGTGCCTCGGGCATCGTGTACGGACGGAACGTCATTCAGCATCCCGATCCCGTGGGGATGACCCGTGCCCTGATGGCTGTCGTACATGAGAACGCTTCGGTGGATGCCGCGATGCAACGGGTCCGCGGTGAGGTTACATGACACAGCAGGTGATCAACTTCGGCCTGATCGGCTGCGGGCTGATGGGACGGGAGTTCGCCAGCGCCGTCGGACGGTGGTTTCATTTGCGGAATCTTGCGGTCCGGCCGCAGATCGTCGCCGTCTGCGACCCTGACCCCGCGGCGCGCCAATGGTTCACGGAAAATGTCCCCTCGGTCAGATGGGCTGTCGAGCGGCATGAGGATTTGCTGTCCGAAGCCTCCGTGCACGCAGTGTATTGTGCGGTCCCGCACAACCTGCACAGTGCCCTTTACACCGACATCCTCTCCGCGGGCAAACATCTGATCGGAGAAAAGCCCTTTGGCATCGACCTCCCCGCCAACCGCCAGATCAATCGTGCCATCGAGCAGCATCCGCAACTGCTGGTCCGCTGTTCGAGCGAAATGCCGTTTTTCCCCGGGGCTTTTCAGATCGCCAGGCTGGTCACGGCCGGTCAATTCGGGCGAATCATTGAAGTCGAGAGCGGTCTGTGGCACAGCAGCGACCTGAACCCCGAAAAGCCGATCAACTGGAAGCGCCGCATCGCCACCTGCGGGGAATATGGTGTTCTGGGAGACCTGGGAATGCATGCCCTGCACCTGCCCCTGCGATTCGGCTGGCGGCCGAGAAACGTTCGCGCCGTGCTCACCAAGATCGTCACGCACCGGCCGGACGGGTGTGGTGGCGTTGTCCCCTGCGAGACCTGGGATAATGCCACGCTGTTGTGCAGTGCCTGCGACGCCGACGGCAACGAATTCCCTCTTTCGATCTCCACCAAACGCATTGCTCCGGGACACAACAACACCTGGTTCCTTCGAATCATCGGGACGCGTCTCAGTGCCGAATACAGCACTCGATATCCCAAACAGCTTCTGACGCTTCCATATGATCGCCCGGGGGCGACGCAAAGCTGGCATCACACCGATGTGGCCTACGAAACGGCCTATCCCACGATCACAGGCAGTATTTTTGAATTCGGCTTCAGCGATGCCATCCTGCAGATGTGGGCGGCGTACTGCGACGAACTGGCCCACGGCCGGCAGAACATGCGCCAGCCGTTGTATTGTGCCACACCCGCCGAGGCCGCCGAAACCCACCGCATCTTCACAGCGGCGCTGCAATCGCAGGCACAGCAGGCCACCATCGCTTTGAATCAACCGGCATGATCAGAATGGCGAGTTCTGACCGCAGAGTCTGTCTGGCATTGATGGCACACCCCGATGATGCCGAAATTCTCTGCGGCGGGACCCTCATCCGCCTCGCGAAACTCCAATGGCAGGTGCATATCGCGACCCTGACCGCCGGCGACTGTGGCTCGTCGACGCTCCCGGCCCATCAGATCGCCCGCATCCGCCAGCGTGAGGCCCGCGCCGCCGCCCGAATCATCGGAGCACGTTACCACTGCCTCCGGGAAAAGGATGCCTTGGTGATCTTGGATCGATCAACGATCCGGAAGACCATC
>JAVQWE010000539.1:0-1864 GCA_033579175.1 Phycisphaerales bacterium
TTCTGATAATCCAGCTCGTCGCGCACCCCGATCTGCCGGACTGCCAGATCGCTGCCGCTCACCTCAATCGTCGCCGAGAAAATCTGGGTGAAGTTGCTCCTGCGGACACGCAAGGTGAAGCGCGCCGGATCGGCTTCGGCGCCTTCCAGCGCGGCGTTTCCGAGAATCGACAGTTTCGCACCGTTGACCAGAGCGGTGGGCGTGGTTCCCCCGTAGCCGCGTGTCACCGTGATGGTTCCGGAACCGACATCGACACCCGTCACCAGCGCGATTTCGCTGGAATCACCGATGCGAAGCTGGTCTCCAGCCCGGAAGCGCGAGGCTTCCGAAACCCCGAACGTGGTCTCTCCGGTGGGACTGGCGATCGAGCCGTCGTTCACCGACGCGGTGTCGGGCAGGAGCGAATCCTCCAGCCATTCATGCACGGTGGAGCGCGCCGGTCGCGGGGGATCGCCCAGCGCGTCCAGCAGCGGGGTGTCGTGCGGGGAATTGATCGCCACCAGGTCGCTGACATCCTCAGCGATCTCAGGCAGAGACGGACCGGCCGAATAGGTTGCTTTTCCTGAAAAGGACATGGGATTCTCCCGGAAAAAGTTGTGGAACCATCGTGAGATGCCCGACGGGACCGGCGTTGGCGCTCCTGCGACGGGCCAGACACTCAGAACGTTACGACGCGCGGACCATCCGCCTCAGCCGCAGATACTCCAGCAGCAACCGGGTGCTCCGTTGTTGCGAAAGCAGCGTGCTCAGTCGGCATAGACTGGCGCGGGGATCCTCCGAATCTGCCTCCGGGGGGCGCGCCGTCGGCGGGGGGCTTTGCACCGGCAGGGTGACCTCAGTGCTGGTCGATCGCTCCGGGCCAGCCGTGTCGGGGCGCAGTGCATCGAGGCGGTCAGCCGGCGCCAGGGGACTCAGCGGCGCGACGACCGGCGCCGGATCGGTGGGAACGAACTGCTCGGACATGCAAACCTCCTTTGCAGAAACTGCGGCTGAACAGGCCATCACCTGTGCGGATTCGACGCCGGCACCTGCGGGTGCGGGCACGAAGCGTCATCCCCGCTGGAGCCAGGCGGTGGCTCACCGTTGACGTTGCCCGTGTAGCCCAGCTCGCGCAGCACCATTTCCCGGGGAACTCCCAGCGACAGCTTGGCCTGCGCCTGTTGAATCTGTTCGATCTCGTTGAGCGGGATGGGATTGGGCCAGTGAATCTCGATGGCGCGCTCCGAGGGGGTCGTGGGGAACAATCCGGCCCGATCCAGCCAGCGCAGCGCCAGCTCGCACAGACGCGCGATTCCCGCTCCGTAGGTGGCCCGCTTTCGCTCGGTGCGCGCCAGCAGTGCCAGCATCGTCACGCGCAGTGCGGCGGCGCTGGTCAGACGCCCGATCCGACCCTTGATCGCGCCGGCAGCGATCGGAGAGACACCACTGGTCTTGTCCATCGCCTCCCGGATTTCTCGGATCGCCGAATCTTCGCTGGGGCAGGCGGCGTCTCCCCCGAATTCGATGACCTCGGCGTCGGGGTTCTCGCTGATCCACATGCGCCCCGGTGCCACCGGCTGATCGGTGAAACCGTCAATGCCCTTGCCCAGATACATCCGGAACGACTGCATCGTGATGCGACAGGCACGGTCGCTGAGGCGCGTGTTGAGCTGATCCTGCAGCGGCAGCAGGGGCTCCAGATCGCTGACGCCACCGTAGCTGAAGGGCACGGGGACGTTCTGCACGTGCGCCAGAGGAATCTCCCCCAGGGAGTTGCGCCCCTGCTGGAAGACCTCTCCGTCGTGGAAGACGGCCCAGCGATCGGGAGTGATCAGCTCGACGACCAGCGAGGTCTCATGAGGGTTGCGGGCGCTCGTGCGCGACA
>JAVQWE010000540.1:0-1839 GCA_033579175.1 Phycisphaerales bacterium
GGCCAGCAAGCCCGCGCGGTCGGGGAACCCGCCAGCCGGTCCCGGCGGTGTCGGCGCTGCCGACGCCGGAACGAGCGGCCACCGCGCCGCCAGCCGACGGGTCAACTCGGCGACGGCCGCGGCACACCCTGCATGCAGCAGGATATTCACCAGAAAGAACGGCCAATCCACCCGCGGGTGCAACCACTTCTGTACCGCCAGGCTCATGGACACCAGCGGACGATAGAGGTTGTCCACCCCGTCGTTGTAGGATTCCGTCCAGTATCGGCCCCACAGCGCCGGCTGACTGACGCGTCGATCCTGCTCCAGCAGGAAGACGTCGTCATACACCGGCTGGTTGCGCAGACAGATCCCGAACACCAGGCAGGCGGCAAGAAAACTGCTCAGGGAAGCAAACCAGGGGCGCGCACACACCAATGGAGTGTACCCGCGGGAATGACAAGCGGGTAATATTCAGGCGTCTGCACCGTTATCCCCTGACGACACAGGCCCGCCGATGACTTCGGCGTCCATCGGCGCCCTGAGGCAACAACGATGAATCGAGGCTGGCCATGATCCGGGCACGAAGACGGGCTTTCACCCTGGTGGAGCTGCTGGTGGTGATCGGGATCATCGCGATCCTGATCGCAATTCTTCTGCCGGCGATGCAGCGGGCGAGACAGCAATCGAACAGCACGGTGTGCAAATCAAATCTGCGCACCCTCGGGCAGATGCTGCGAATCTATGAAAGCGAGAACAAGGGATTCATCTTCCCTGTCGCCGGGCGGGTGCCGGCTCCGACGCTTACCAACCCCAACGGCTACCGCTACCTCACGCTGGGAACCAACGTGCCCCCGCACCTCCGCTGGCCGGCGGTAGTGTTCGCGCGCGAGCTGCCGGCCTTGCGACAGCCCCTGCCTTACCTCAAACCCGTCGAAGAATACGTTCGCCCCGATCCCATCAACTTTCCGGCTCAGCCGTTTACGCCGCGCGTCCTGCTGTGCCCCAGCGACATCGAGCCGGCGGAGTTTCATTCCTACGTCGTGAACCAGCATCTGGCGGATGCGGGCATCAAGGCCGGCAGCCGTCGTTTCGGCAAGCTCACCAACACCGAAGTTGTGGTGGCGGGAGAGAAGGTGACTACCGAGGCTGACTATCACATGGAACGCTTCGATTTTGACCGTGTCGTCGAGAAGTATCGCCACGGTCCGAGGCTGGGAAGCAACTATCTGTTCATGGACGGTCACGTCGACACCACGCTTCCCGACCGGGCGAAGACCGGCTTGGATCCGTGGGATCCCGTGCCCGACCCTGAGCCGACCCCGCCGTAGCCGCTCCTTGGTCTGGCCCGCCGAAGGCTCGATGCTCCCACCCCGAAGGCGGTGCGAGAGCGATGCATCGGCCGGATCAGAGGCATGCGACGGGTAATAATACGGTTCCCGCCGTAAAACGCCGGCGGTGGGCACGCAGGGCATTGTGTCCTGAAGCGGCGGGATGTACGCAGACGATGCCTGTTGACGGATGCGGGAGTTCCCCCCCACTCTTGCTGGCACAGGCGATGGGAACAACTGTGACGGAGCCGAAGTCTCAACCTCCCTTGCAACACAAGCTTCCCGGCTGGATCGGAGCGATCGTCGTTCTGCTGGCGATTGCCGCCGGAAGCTGGGTTGTCTGGCGGCAGTTGGGGGGTGGAGGTCCACGGGTGGGGGAACGGATTGAACTGGCCCCGGAAAGCCCGGTTCGGCGGGACGCCCGCCGATTTGAAGAGAGCGTACAACGGGCGCTGCAGCAACTGGGTCGGAATCGGTCCGGACCGACGACGAGCCCCGCGGCGCGACCGCCGGCAACCACGCCTGCTCC
>JAVQWE010000541.1:0-1780 GCA_033579175.1 Phycisphaerales bacterium
GGCGAACCCATGGCGGATGAGGACGAGTCCTCCCCCCGGGAGCGCGAGCTTTGGCCGAGACACGATGAATTCTGTGGTCATCATCAGGTGGACGATTGATCCAGCCCCCACCGTGTTGCCTGCGCCTTCCCCAGGCACAACCGGAGGCTGCCGCTGTGTAAGGAAACTCACATGTGCAAGCTGTTCAGTACTTCCTGTCGCATTGTCCTGGGGATGTTGCTCTGCGGGCTGGCACTTCCAGCCGCGGGTTCGGATGAGATTCCCGGTGCTCCGCAGACCGTGCCGATTGCGATTGTCGATGCCGACATTTTCCCCGTTTCCAGCCCGCCGATTCCGGGGGGAACGATTGTCTTCGACAAGGGTCGGATCACGGGGGTGGGGCGTCAGGTGCCGATTCCGGCCGGCGCCCGACGGATCGATGGGCGAGGCAAACGCGTCTATCCCGGCCTGTTTGACTCGATCAGCGATCTGGGTCTGGTGGAGATCAATCTGGTGCGACAGACCGTCGACCTTCGCGAGACCGGTTCGATCAACCCGAACGTCCGGGCCGAACGAGCCATCAACCCCGACAGTGAGCACATTTCCGTGACGCGCTCCAATGGCGTGCTTCTGAGTCTGGTGGCGCCGGAGGGCGGTTTGATTTCCGGATCGTCGGCCATCATCCAGCTCGACGGCTGGACCTGGGAGGATCTGACGCTACGGGCACCTGCGGCGATCCATTTGAATTGGCCGAACATGAGACCGCAGCAGAGGCGCTACTGGATGACCGAAAGCCCGGGCGCGCAGAATCGCGCCCGCGATGAGCAACTGGAACTGATCCGGAAAACCTTCCGCGACGCCCGCGCTTATCAGGCGGCAAGACAGCAGGACGAATCCGTGCCCTTCGACTCGCGATGGGATGCGATGGTGCCCGTGCTCGAGGGCAGAATCCCGCTGGTGGTTCATGCCAACGACCTGTTGCAGATTCAGTCGGCCGTGGCGTTCGCGAGGCGCGAGAAGCTCAGGATCGTCATCGCCGGGGGCTACGACGCGGTGGAGTGTGCCGAGCTGTTGCGGGAGTCGGGGATACCGGTGATCCTCACAGGCGTTCATCGACTTCCCCAGAGGCGAGGAGAACCGTATGACGCCGCGTACACCCTCCCCCGACGGCTGCATGAGGCACAGGTGAAGTTTGCCATTGCCGGTCTGGACCGTTTCAACGGCAATTACCGGAATCTTCCCTACAATGCCGCCACTGCCGTGGCATTCGGCCTCGACCCGGCCGAGGCACTGGCGGCGATCACGCTCCGCCCGGCTGAGATTTTCGGCGTCGCAGATCGGGTCGGGTCGCTCGAGGTCGGCAAGGACGCCACGCTGTTCATCGCCGACGGGGATATTCTGGAGATTCCCACGCGGGTCGAAATGGCCTTCGTGCAGGGTCGCGAACTGGACCTGAACGACAAGCAGAAGCGCCTCTATGCAAAATACGCCGAGAAATATCGCCGGCAGGACCGAGCCGAGTCACGATGAGCGGCTGGACATCGCGTTCTTGACTCGCGATCGCCGAAAACCGGCTTCCGGGTTACTCCTGAAGCGGGGCACGACGTTGCCGGAACGGGCGCGTCACCGGCGCAGGGTGATTTCTCTCCGATCGCGATTCCGCCGGTGCTTTTCCAAGCCCAACCGGGGTCTGCCGAATCACCCGCCGACGGGTTAGATTATCCAGACTACCCAGAACCCCCAATTTTAAAGGTTCCGCGCGGAACATGTGAAGATGGGAAAGATCAAATCGGAGCCGGGG
>JAVQWE010000542.1:0-1759 GCA_033579175.1 Phycisphaerales bacterium
CGATGGCTCCGGGCCATTTGGCGGGATCGGTTACCGCTGTTGGTGCCAGCGCCCGGTACTCCTCGGCCGGCAAGTGCAGTTCGAAGGAAGCAGGTCTGGAAGGCGCCCCGCCAGCCTGTTCGTATTGCCGGAACAGCGACTCGTGAAATCGGTTCACGCGCGGCATCTTTTCGATCTGAATTCCGACGACCTGAACCCCGTCACGCAGAGACCCGATCTTCATGAGTCCTGCGCTGCGGAGCACCGGCGCCGCCCCGGCAACTTCCGGCAGCTTTTCGATCTCGGCAATCATTTGTTCGTAGAAGGAAAAGCCCGTGAGTGTTCCGGGTCGGGCGATGACGATGTCGCCCGTGATCCGGTGATACCCCTCGGTGAACATGCGCAGCCAGCCCCCCATAATGCTGATCACCACGAGCACCATCGTCGTGCACAGCATGACCGCAATCAGACTCACCCACGCGATGCGGCGCTTCCGCAGATACTTGAGGATCAGATGCAGCTTGTACATGATTCGCCGCCTGCCGAACGCCGTGACGTTTCCACCGGCACAGGCAACCGCCGCGCCCGCCGCATTCAATCGACGGGCTTCATCAGCGGAAAGAGAATGACATCGCGAATGCTCTCTGCGCCGGTGAGAACCATCACCAGCCTGTCAATTCCCAGACCCATTCCCCCGGCCGGCGGCATGCCATATTTCAGTGCGGTGATGAAGTCTTCGTCGTGCTGCTGCTGTTCCTCCCGGTCTCCAATCTGCCGCCGAAACTGCTCTGCCTGCACGTCTGGATCATTTAACTCCGTGTACCCCGGGGAAATCTCCGAACCGTTGATGGCAAGCTCGTAGACATCGGCAAAATAGGGGTCCTGCTCCCATGGTCGCGCCAGCGGAATCACCACACTCGGCACGTGCGTAACGAAACAGGGGTCGATCAGCGTTGGCTCCACCAGCTTCTCGTAAATCTCCGTGAGCTGCTCCGCGGGATTGTTATAGAATCTGACATCCTTTCCCGGGTTCTCAGCCTGCAGCTTGCGAAGCAGCTCCGGGGCGATCGGTTGCTTGTCGAATCGCCACCCCGTGCGTTCGTACACCAGGTCTACCATACTCCGGCGGGGCCAGCGTTGCCCGGGCGGGCGTGATTCGTCTCCGGTCAGATCGATCGTCCGCCGTGTTGTCCCGTCCGGGTTCTTATGCTCGATTCGCAGGGTGCCCAAGACGTTCCGGGCAACGGTACAGATCATCGATTCGACCAGTTCCGCCATGGTCTGCCATGAGCCGTAGGCCTCGTATGCCTCCAGCATGGTAAATTCGGGGTTGTGCCTGGGGCTGATCCCTTCGTTGCGGAAATTCCGATTCAGTTCAAAGATCCGGGGCATGCCGCCGACGAGCAGCCGCTTCAGATACAGCTCCGGCGCGATGCGCAAGTACAGCTGCAGATCCAGGGCATTCATCCGCGTCATAAACGGCCGGGCCGTGGCGCCGCCATGCAGGGTCTGCAGCATGGGTGTCTCGACTTCAACAAATCCCCGCCCGCGGAGGAACGTCCGGATTTCCTCGACGATGCGGATGCGCAGCTTGGCCAGCCGCATCACCTGCGGATTGGCCCACAGATCGACATACCGTTGGCGATACCGCAGTTCGATGTCGGACAGTCCCTCCCATTTTGCCGGCGGTGGCAGCAGTGCCTTGCTGGAAATCTGAAGGGAGGAGGCCCAGATTGAAATCTCACCCTTGTTGGTCTGCCCCAGGGGACCTTCCACGACG
>JAVQWE010000543.1:0-1699 GCA_033579175.1 Phycisphaerales bacterium
CTCAACGACGCCGGCGGACGAACAATCCGCCGACGGCCAGGCCCATCAGCCCGAGTGACGCCGGCTCGGGGATGACCACGGCGATATCACGAACGAACGGGCCGCCCCCCATCGTTCCACGGCTGGTGACCGCTCCCGTGGCAAGATTGATCGTGCCAAACAGACCACCGGCGTTGTTCCAGTGGACATACGCCTGACCAGAGGGGGAGATGTCAAATCCGGAATAATCGCCGAAGTTCACTCCCAGCGGTCCGACGGTGACCATTTCGGCGAAGCTGCCTGCCGGATCGCCCGAGCCAAGCTGATGTCGCACCAGCACATCGCGGACAGAGTCGATCGAAAACAGCGTGGTGGTTGTCGCGCCGGCAAAGTTGTTGGTGTAAGCACTGGCAACGATGTTCGGATCCTGGCCGGCGCCAGAGTCGCTGGCGGCGTAATAGAGATTGGGATCGACAGCCACGACGGCCCCGGTGACCGGGTGCAGACGCAGGTTCTGATTGGCGTTGCTGTGCACGCGGATTCGGTCAACCGTCGGGTTGAAATCGACGCCAAACGCCACGCCGTTCAGAGGCGGCGTGAACGGGCCTGAGCCCACCGGCGTGGCGGCGCCGGTGGTCGTGTTCAGCACATACATGCGGTTGGTGCTGCCGATGGCATACAGTTCATTCGTCAGGGGGCGAAAGTCAATGCCCTGAATGAACTCATTGGGCTGCAGACCCGAGACGTACACCCCGGTCAGAACGTTCTGCGGACTCTCTGAATCGAAGGAAAACAGGTTGTTATCAAAGGTGATCGCGTAGACCAGTTCGGCCTGAGCGGCTTGCCCACCTGCCACCAACACCCCCGCCACCGTCGCGACAGCCCATTTTTTCATCGAAAATGCCATGACGATTCTCCCTCAATCCAACGCATCTCCGCGCACGAACCCGGAGCGAGCATCCAAGCGGGGAGATACAACCACACCGAAAGCTGCGGCAGGCACGCCACGCGCCAGCACAGCCGCGCACCGCTCCAAAGGGGGGAGCGGATCCCAGAGCGGAACACAGTATGTCACGAACGTTCGAAGGTGGCAAATGAATAATGCGTTAAAAGCACGTTGGACTCGAGGAACGATACGGACAGAGACGGAAGCGCCCATGGCACCCACGGATCTAAGTTCCGCATTCGCAGAGACTTAGGACGCGAAATCTTAGGGTTCGCCTCACTTGAGGACGATGGAGAAAAGCGGCAGTTTTTCCGCTTCGGGTCGATTCCAACGCCAAGGAGGTCCCCCGACGGCTGCAAACAGAGCCAAGTCTCGTGGGAAACAGCAGGGTTCAGCCTGCCTCGGGGGGCAAACGCCAAATCAATCGATCGTTCCAGGCGTAGCGCGGTCAGGAGGGTCAAATACTGGACCGATGCTCCGAATCATCAGATGTGAAAATGGGAAACTGGAGAAGACTTGGAGAACTGGGAAATCCAGAAAGCCATTGTCGCGAAGCGCAGCGCCGATTGATTGCGGCTTCCTACTGGCGCATCCTGGCGGTACCTCGGCCATAATTTTCCTCTTGCTTTTCCTTGCTGTGTCAGGGTACATTCCAGCGTAACACTTCGTAGCGAGCTCACGTCGCTAACGACTTGCTGGTCATTTCAAGGTGTAGCCGGAAATGTTTCGGCTCTGCGATGATCAGTCGGACATCGTAGGTTGAAGGGAGAAAGC
>JAVQWE010000544.1:0-1673 GCA_033579175.1 Phycisphaerales bacterium
CGTGCGCGAGAAATGCACGATCGACCAGGCCGGCTACCGGCTGTTTCCCAACGGCGAGCGATACCTGAAGTCTCCGGCGCAGATGCAGCGGCTGTTCGCCGCCTGCCCCGAGGCGCTGCGCGCGGGAGTGCAGATCGCCGAGCGGTGTTTGTTTTCACTGAGTGAACTGCGCTATGAGTACCCCGATGAGCTGGCGCCGGCGGGAAAAACCGTCACCGAATATCTCAGAGAACTGACCTGGCGCGGGGCCATGGAGCGCCTCGCCCACCCCCTCCAACGGCAACAGGGCCTTGAAAACACCGCGTTGGCACCAGGCGAGCAGGCAGACGTAAGCCGGTGCGATGACGGTCCTGTCCACAGCTGCATGGGAAATTGCCCGTCTGAGCCTGTGGGTTTCTCCCCCTGCCCTGGCTCTGTGCCCATCGGAGAAAAAGAGAAGCAACTGATTCAGTATGAGCTGAACCTGATTGAACAGCTCAAGTTCGAGCCCTATTTTCTGACGGTGTACGATCTGGTGCGTTTCGCACGCTCACGGGGGATCCTCTGTCAGGGTCGCGGCAGCGCCGCCAACAGCGCGGTGTGTTATTGCCTGGGCATCACCAGCGTCGATCCGAGCAAGATCGACCTGCTGTTTGAGCGTTTCATCTCCGCCGAGCGGAATGAGTATCCCGACATCGACGTTGATTTCGAGCACGAACGTCGGGAAGAGGTGATTCAGTACTTATATGACAAGTACGGTCGGGACCGCGCCGGCATGGCGGCAGAGGTGATTACCTATCGCGGGCGGTCGGCCATCCGCGATGTCGGCAAAGCGCTGGGATTGAGCCTGGACATGGTCGATTCCATGGCCCGGAAGCTCGACTGGTGGCACCGCGGCGTGCTCAGCGACCCGATGCTGCGCGAAACCGGTCTGGATCCGAATGATCCCAACGTTCGACGGGTGATCGCACTGGCCTCGGAGCTGCTCGGCTTTCCCAGACACCTCGGCCAGCACGTCGGGGGCATGGTGATCACCCGCGGTCCGCTGTGCGAAGTCGTGCCCATCGAAAACGCCGCCATGGAGAACCGGACCGTCATCGAATGGGACAAGGATGACATCGAGGAGCTGGGCATCCTCAAGGTCGATTGCCTGGGGCTGGGGATGCTGACATGCATCAGCAAGGCGTTTGATATTTTACATAAAGAGACAGAGAAACGCAGAGACAGAGAGACGAAGGGAGTTGTTCAAGCCGGGGATGGTAATGGCAAACGTGCACACATTCCGGCAGTTGATTGCGTGGCAGAAAGACATGGCGCCGGCGAAGGAGGTTTATCGGCTCACTCGTGCAATGCCCCGGGGGGAGAGATTCGGACTGACGCACCCGATGCGCCGAAGTGCGGTTTCAGTGCCCTCGAACATTGCCGGGGGATTCAGCAGGCAAAGCCGGCCCGATTTGATCAGGTTCCTTCGAACTGCCAGAGAATCCCTCAACGAACTGCCAACGCAGTACGAGCTTGCAACCGCACGGAAGATGATGTCATCCAACCCGGGAATCACGGCGCTGATTGCAGAAACGGACCGCCTTCTTCAGTCGCTCTTCCGAAGTCCGGGGGGCAGGATCCAGCGCCTTCTCACTCTGTCTCTTCGTCTCCCGCTCGGTTCGTCTCTCCATCCCGTCGCTCCATCGCTCCGT
>JAVQWE010000545.1:0-1670 GCA_033579175.1 Phycisphaerales bacterium
CTTGTTGATCAGCAATTACCCGGACGCACAATCTGCCGCCGTCGCCGCCGGGGCAATGCCGGGCTTCGGGAAGCGGCAACTGGGGTTGCCGCTGGTCAAGCAGCAGTTAGAAGCGGCACTGGCAGCCGCGGCAAAATCGTTGTAAATCGATGTCAGATAACGATTTAAGTCATCTGAGTGTGCGTCTGGCACTGCCTTGAACCCGGCAAGTGCCAGTTCCCCCCTTCGTCAGGGGGTTGGCAGTTGCCAAACGCCGGGGAATTCGTAACCTCCCTGCTCCCGCAGCAAAGGAATGATCTGATGGCCAAGGCTCGTGCGATTGTGAAGCGCCGCAAGGCGGTTCGGAACATCCGCAAGATCACCAAAACGATGCAGATGATCGCGACGGCGAAGTTTCAGAAGTCACTGAAACGAGCGGTCGGGTCCAAACCCTATACGCTCAAACTGCGGGAAGTGGCGGCGGCTGTGGTCGCCAGCTTGGGTCGCGATCAGATCCAGCATCCCTTGCTGCGGCAGCCCGGACAATTGAAGCCCGGCTCGCACGTGGCGCTGGTGGTGATCACCAGCAATCGCGGATTGTGCGGTGCGTACAACGGTCATGTGCTGCGTGCCAGTTACTCCTTTGTGCGCAAGCAGATCGCCGCCGGCTGCAAGCTTGATCTCTACTGCGCAGGCAAGAAAGGGGCGAGTTTTTTCAAGTTCCAGAAAGTTCCGATCGCCAGACTGGTTCGCACTTCCGATCCGCCGAAATACGCCGAGGTCGAGCCGCTTGCCAACGAGCTGATGCAGAAATTTGGCGACGGAGCCTATGATGCTGTGTTCGTGGCCTTCATGAATTTTATCAGCACGGGGGTGCAGAAACCGGCCGTGAACGGCTTGCTTCCGGTCTCGGGAATCAGCGAGGTGGCCGAAGGGCTGGCTCGGGAGGTGGCCGAGAAGGCCGCGCAGGAGGAAGCCGGTCTGATGGATGTCAAACGGCGCGGTGATGACATCCGTCTCGAAGCACTTCCTCAGCGGAAGTCGGTCTACGAGTTTTCTCCATCGCCTCAGGAACTGCTGGGAGAACTGCTCCCCCTGGCGGTCCGGACCGCGCTGTTTCAGGCCTTTCTCGACGCCGCCACCAGCGAGCACGTCGCCCGGATGGTGGCGATGAAGAGCGCCACCGACAACGCCGACAAAATGCAGAAGGCCCTGACCATGCAGTACAACCGCGCCCGGCAGAGTCAGATTACGACCGAGCTCTCCGAGATCATGGGCGGGGTCGAGGCGATGAAGGCCTGAATGCCCGAGCCGGCGCCGACAACAGGAGGACGCGCAAGCCGGCTCCGTACCTCACAATCGCGATCACTTGCCAGATGTCCGATAATCCCGGCCTTGCCGGCATTTCGCGGCGGGATTTTTTCGCCCATGCAGGGTGGAAGCACCCGAAGGTTGCCGATAGCACACGTGATGAAGCTGAATCGTTGGATTCTTGCCGCTGCCTGGCTCCTGGGGTGGTGTGCACGACCCGCGCCGGCGGCGCCGGACGCGTCGGAAGGCTGGTCTGCCGCTGTGGAGTCGTTCCTGTCTTCCCTGGTCACCGGCGTGGCGCCGGAAGAGATCACGCTGACGCTGCAGCCACGGCATGTGGTTCGAACGACGGAAGGAGGCGAGGCGGCACTGGCGGAGCT
>JAVQWE010000546.1:0-1666 GCA_033579175.1 Phycisphaerales bacterium
GTTTCCGCTGCAATGGCTGTTGGGTTTGTCCCAGCCCCAGATGTCGTGGTTCCCCAGACACGTCAGCCACGGAACCGACAACTCCCGTTGCAGCGTCGTGCGCCACAGCCGAAAGAGCGTTTCCGCGCGGGCGGCGTTCTGTCCGAAGGCATCCATGAGATTGTCCCCGCCGAACAGGATCAGATCGGGTTGGTGCTGCGCCTGCACCTGCTGGAGGCAGCGAGCCAGTCCGGCATCCCCGGCGCGCTCCGGCTGAATATGGGCGTCGGTGAGGTGGGCAAGGGTTGCGACGGGTCGTGTTTCACCGGTCGGCTGAGCAAGGGCAGCCGAGGCGGTAGCCAAGGCTGCCAATCCGGCAGTCTTGAGGACCTCACGTCGGTTGGGCGGGGCTTGCTGGGGGGAGGGGAGATCGCGCATGGCTCGGATGGACAGTGATTCTATCGATCGGGTCGGCTTGCTTGCAACCGCTTACATCGGCTGGCTCAAGGGTATTCCCCGTGGCACCGCTCGTCGGAACAGCCCCGATCTCGCGATCGAAAACTTCCCCCGGCACGGGCGAAACAGCGGGCAAGTCGGCGGGAACAGTGTCCGCGTATGCGTGATTTCACGCGCAAGTGTGGCATGATAGCCGGTCGTATGAATCGCAATCTCATCATCGGAGTGATCACAATGCTGGCATCCATGTTCGGGGGGTCGTGTGGCCGCGGGGGAGTCGTGGATTATTCGGCGGTCCCCGATCCCAAGGAAGACCTTTCGGTGGCCCCCGACGCCGGGCCGCAAACGCTGGTGCTGGCAGGGGGGTGCTTCTGGTGCGTTGAGGGGGTATTTGAGCAGATTCCGGGGGTTCTGGATGTTGTCAGTGGTTACGCAGGCGACACCGAAGCCAGCGCCCGATACGAACTGGTGTCCAATGGTCAGACCAACCATGCGGAAGCGGTCAGGATCACTTACGATCCGAGCCGGATCACCTTCGGCAGACTGTTGAAGGTGTTCTTCTCGATTGCCCACGACCCGACCACGCTGAACCGGCAGGGGCCCGATATCGGCAGGCAGTATCGCTCGGCCGTGTTCTACGCCGATCCGGAGCAGAAGCGCCTCGCGGAGGCGTACATTCGTCAGCTCGAGGAAGCCCGGGTGTTCGATTCACCCATCGTCACCACGCTGGAGCCGCTCAACGGTTTTTACCCCGCCGAGGACTATCATCAGGATTTCGTCCGGAACCATCCGAGGCACGGTTACGTGATGCAGCAGGCACTGCCGAAAGTCGCCAAAGCGAAAAAGGTTGCCGAGCAACTTGCGCCCGCCAGCCGACCGGCGGGGTGAGCGGGCTGCCGCGCGGTGTTCATCACCGCTCGCCAGCCGGATGGGGGCAGCCCGGCAGGCCGGTTTCGGGGGAGAATTGGGTCTCCCCCGAAGTCGGCAACTCTTGCGACACGACTCGAAATTACCCAGTTTGACACTTGGCTGCGCTGAAGTTGTGGGTTGATCAAAGTTTTTGTTGACGGCGGTCGGGGGCGGCAGCATAATCCCTGAGTTACTGTTGGACCGATCGGCGTCTCGGGGCGTTTTGAATCACGTCTTGCCCCGGGCTGAGGGTCTGTTGAGGCATTTCTGTCAGGAAGGAAAGAAGATGCGTCATCGGAAGCTTTCGCGCGCCGGGCTCGCC
>JAVQWE010000547.1:0-1663 GCA_033579175.1 Phycisphaerales bacterium
CGACCTTCGGCGAGTTTTCTGACGGGCTGAGCATCGATCCCGTGCCGGGAAAGGTGCTGCCGGGTGCCTTCCGTGCAGACGATCCGGAAGCCCAGATCGGCGTATTGCCTTGCCACCGAAACCACCTCAGGCTTGTCGGCATTGTTGACCGAGATGTAGACGGTGCCACGGGTCGGCAGGTCTGTCCCGGCGGCGATCTGCGCCTTGGCAAACGCCAGATCAAAGGACTGATCGATCCCCATCACCTCGCCGGTGGATCGCATCTCCGGACCAAGGATAATGTCAACCCCGGGGAACTTGCTGAACGGAAACACCACCTCTTTGACGCTCACGTGCGCCGGATCGGGGGGGTCGTCGAGGTAACCCAGCTCCGGGAGCGTCTTGCCGGCCATCACCAGCGCGGCGATCCTCGCCCAGGGCACTCCGGTGGCTTTGCCCACAAAGGGAACCGTGCGGCTGGCACGCGGGTTCACTTCAATGACGTAGATATCGAAGTCGCTCGCGGGCTCAGCCCCCTCAACGGCATGCTTCGCAGATGCATCCGGGCTGGATCGGACGGTGTCAGCGTGTCGATGCGGCGCCGTGCGACCTTTTCGCTTCACCGCAAACTGCACGTTCATCAGCCCGCAGACCCGCAGCTCCCGTGCCAGAAGCTTTGCCTGACGCTTCAGTTCCGCGATGATTTCCCGACTGAACGTGTACGGCGGCAGGACGCAGGCCGAGTCGCCGGAGTGAATACCGGCTTCTTCAATGTGCTCCATGACGCCGATGACGATGGCCCTGCCCTGCTGCTGCTGCGGCTGGGTTGCGTCGAGGACTGGTTTGTAGTCGGCGATCACATCCACGTCACACTCGGCCGCGCCATCGAGAAACTTGTCGATCAGGATCGGGGCATTGGCGATCGTGGACGCATCGACCGCGTGAGCCATGTAATAATTCAACTGTTCTTCGTCGCTGACGATTTCCATCGCCCGGCCGCCGAGAACAAAGCTCGGCCGCACCAGCACGGGGTAGCCGATTGCGGCGGCGATTTTTCGAGCCTCATCGAACGTTCGGGCGATGCCGTTGGGTGGCTGCTTCAGGCCGAGCTTCTGCAGGAGCGCGCGGAACTGTTCGCGGTCGCCGGCGCGATCGAGGGATTCGATGCTCGTGCCCAGTAACGGCACCCCGGCCTCGTGCAGGCCGCGGGCCAGGTTGAGCGGTGTCTGCCCCCCCAACTGGACGATGACCCCCTTCAGCCGCCCTCTGCCTTGGGTTGGTTCGGTGTGGGAGGTCTTGGGCAATCCCTGCTGATCCGCCTGCCCGGTCCGGGCGGCAAAGGGACCGCCATTGACGCGCTCGCATACGTTCAACACGTCTTCATGGGTCAGGGGCTCGAAGAACAGCAGATCGGAGGTGTCATAGTCCGTGGAGACGGTTTCCGGGTTGGAATTGATCATGACGGCTTCGTAACCCAGCTCTTTGACCGCGAACGCCGCCTGAACACAGCAGTAATCGAATTCGATCCCCTGCCCGATGCGGTTGGGTCCACCGCCGATGATGATGATTTTGGGCTTTTCCGTGAGCCGGATTTCGTCCTCCACCTGTTCGACACAAGCGTTCGCATCAACCGGAATCGGCCGCTCTGCCAGGCGATTTTCGGCGCGGAAGGGAGTTTCGTAAG
>JAVQWE010000548.1:0-1658 GCA_033579175.1 Phycisphaerales bacterium
GTTTCGACCATCTCCCCGGGAAACGGCCCGCCGACGTCCACTCAGCAACCAGCCCACCCCCAGGGCCAGCGGCAACAGGCCACCGGGTTCCGGCACCGCCATTTCGTTGAAATAGAGGTTTCTGGCTGGTCCACTGCCCGCATTGGCGTTAAACAACCGGAAGCGCGAGATGTCCGTTGCGCTGGCAACGGTCACCAATTGATTAAACAGCGTGGATGCCCCCGAATTGTTTCGCACAATGACCCGCACCTGCGTGCTTGACTCCACCGTGAACTGCAGCCGTAAGCCCTCATCGGTGAAGTTGACACCCGTCGCGATCGGGCTGCTGATCACCGGATTTACGCGGTACGTGGAGTCTCCACCAGAGAAATAGAACTCGATCCGGTTCGTACCGGATGAGTTCTGCAACCCCAGCCCGACGGTGCCCCCCGTGTCGATGAAGCCGTTATCCATCCGGATGTAAAAGGACTGCCCGATTGTCAGCGCGCCCCCGTTGAAGCTGCGGACGGCCGAAGCCGTCTGCCCGCTGTTGCCATACAGGCCGAACGCGTTGCCGGCGGTGTTGATGTCCCCGTCGCCGTTGCTGTCTCCGTCACCATTTTCGGTGGAGCTGGCAATGAAGAAACCCGCGTTACCGGTGTTGGAGGCGGGCGAGAGCGACCAGGCGCCGAACCCGAAGCCCCCGTTGCTTCCGTTGGACCACCCCCCGGTGTAAGCACTGTTGGAAGCGGCGTCGTAGGCGTTGTCCGCGGCCTCAAGCAGCGCGCAGGATGTGAGGACGAGAAACGCAGCCAGCCTGACAAGTTTGCGGCCCATGGTACGCCTCCTCGCTTCCCACCGACCCCACCTGAAAGGGGGTTAACCGGTTAACCCGCCAGATCATACCGAAGGGTGACCGGACGATGCAAGGGAAATCCTCCGCAACGCACGGAACCCGCCGCGACTGCCCGCGACGGGTTCCACGTCGGAAAGGAGCCTGAATCGGATCAGCGGCGGCGCCGCAGCAACGCCCCGGTCAGGAAGCCTGCCAGCCCCACCGCCGAGGGTTCTGGCACCACCACCGTGAAGAACTGGTTCCCGGCCAGCTGGCTCAAATTGACGTTCCGAGGCTCGCCGAGATTACCTGTGCCCTGAGGCAGCGGGCCGAGGAACTGGTTCGAGAGAAAATCATGCCCCCCGCCGTTGACAAACGCGGTGATGTGGATGTCTCCGGTGGGGTTCCCGATGACCGACAGGGGGATGGCAATCTCCACGCCGGTCTGCACGGTCGCCGGGTCGCTGTCGAACGGGGCTGACAATACGTTTACACCCAGGGTATTGCTCTGGTCGGCCACCAGAACGATTCCGTTGGAGCCGTTGATCAGCGTGCTGTTGTTGGCAGAACCCCCGATGAACGCCCCGGCGCCCCCACCGGAAGTGTTCGTCTCCGCAAAATTCGAGAAGTACTGAATTCCTGAACCCGTGTTGCCCCCCGTGTACATCAGGAAGTAATCCGATTCGAAACCGGCGTCGAATCGCAGGCCGTTACCGCTGCCGTCGTCCCCCATGCGATTCAGCCCGTTAAAATCGACGTTGGGGTTGTCGCCCCGGAGTTTGTTCTGTCCACCGGGCTTGGAATCAATGAAAAGGTCCAGCTTGTTGAAGTTGGTCTCGAGATT
>JAVQWE010000549.1:0-1645 GCA_033579175.1 Phycisphaerales bacterium
GTAATCCACCCGCTTGCCCAGCAGGTTCTCGCGGAAGCGGCCCTGCTTGCCCTTGATCATGTCAGTCAGCGATTTCAGGGGGCGATTGCTGCTGCCCAGCACGGGGCGCCGGCACCGGCCGTTATCGAACAGGGCATCAACGGCCTGCTGGAGCATCCGCTTCTCGTTCCGGATGATCACCTCGGGAGCGTTGAGGTCCACCAGTTTCTTCAGGCGGTTGTTGCGGTTGATGATCCGGCGGTACAGATCGTTCAGATCACTGGTGGCGAAATTCCCGCTTTCCAGCAGCACCAGGGGCCGCAGATCGGGCGGGATGACGGGAATCACATCCATGACCATCCACTCGGGCTTGTTTTCCGAGTTGCGGATGGCCTCAATCATCTTCAGGCGCTTGGTAAGGTCTTTGATTTTCTGTTTGCTGTTGGTGTTCTCGATGTCCTGGCGCACCTTCGCGGCTTCGGCGGCGAGATCAAGCTGGCTGAGCAGCTTCTTGATGGCTTCGGCGCCCATCTCGGCTTGAAACTCATCGGGGTGTTTCTCGTAGACAGCCCGGTACTCTTCCTCGGTCAGCAACTGCTTTCGCTTGAGGGTGGTCTTTCCCGGATCGATGACGACATAATCCTGAAAATAGACCACCTTCTCGATGTCGCTGGTCTTCATGTCCAGCAGCGCGCCCAGACGACTGGGAAGCGCCTTGAAGAACCAGATGTGCACAACCGGGGCCGCCAGATTGATATGCCCCATGCGTTTGCGGCGGACGCGGCTGTGGGTCACCTTCACGCCGCAACGGTCACAGATAATGCCTTTGTACTTGGTTCCCTTGTACTTCCCGCAGGAGCATTCCCAGTCGCGCTCGGGGCCGAAAATGCGTTCGCAGAACAGACCATCCTTCTCCGCCCGATACGTCCGGTAGTTGATGGTCTCAGGCTTCTTGACCTCACCGAAGCTCCAGGAGCGGATATCGCTGGGGCTGGCCAGTTGGATGCGAACCGAGCCATAGTCATTGACACGATCGTAAACGCTCTCAGCCATGATCTTGTTCCCGTGACAGGGGCCACAAAGCCCGCCGTGTCTCGATCCAGTCAGAATTCAGCGTCGAAAGTCTGCCAGAAACTCAGGCCGGGGTTATCCCGGGTCACATCAGGTCTTCATCGTCACGCGTGGTAACGCCTGTCTTTTTCTCGAGCTGGATATTCAGGCCCAGCCCGCGAATTTCATTGCACAACACGTCGAAAGAAACCGGCGTGCCTGCCTCCAGGGTGTTCGTTCCCTTCACCATGGATTCGTAGATTTTCGTGCGGCCTTCCACGTCATCGGATTTGACGGTCAGCAGTTCCTGCAGCACATAGGCCGCGCCATAGGCCTCCAATCCCCAGACCTCCATCTCCCCGAAGCGTTGTCCGCCTGTGCGCGCCTTGCCGCCCAGGGGCTGCTGCGTGATAAGGCTGTAGGGGCCGGTAGCCCGGGCGTGGATCTTGTCATCCACCAGGTGGTGAAGCTTCATCATGTAGATGTAGCCCACCGTGGTGCGCTGCTCGAAAGGCTCGCCAGTCCGGCCGTCGTAAAGCTGCACCTTCCCGCCGTAGGGCATGAGTTGATCCAGCTCCCGCGGACCGAGAGGTTTGCCGCTCTGCTTCCGTTCCTT
>JAVQWE010000550.1:0-1622 GCA_033579175.1 Phycisphaerales bacterium
TCCTTCCAGCAGTGCCCGCACCCAGGCGACGAATTCGCCGCTTTCCAGATACCGGTACAAGTCGGTCCCGGGACAGGAAGTCTGCCCGGGTGCCGCGTCATTGTGCCCGCGAATGTTCGCCGGATCGATCGACAGCTCCTGGCACAGCCACGCCACCAGATGCGCGCACGCCTGCAATTGCTCTGTGCTCGGGCGCTGTTTCGTGAAGTCTCCCATCATCTCCACGCCGATATTGCCCGCCAGCGGATACCTGGTGTTGCTGTCCGGCTCGAACTGAAGGGGCCGGCCTTCGAAAATCGTTCCATCCGGCGCGATCAGGAAGTGATAAGGCAGGTCAGGCCAGTTTTTCTCCCTCTGGCCCCATGTCTGCATCGTTTTCACGAATTCTGCCGGGCTGCGATCTCCCTTCCACACCACTCCGGCGTGATGAATCGTGACGAACTTCGGAGTGTGTCTGCGCTGGTCAGGAATCGCTTGCGGGGTGGAACCCCATTCGGCGGCAGGGATGATTCGCGGCTTGGGGACGGGCTGGCGGGCCGTCGCGGCCGTGGTCAGGATCAGGACGACGATGGGCCAGACACCATGCATCGGTCGAACCTTCAAAACGAGCTCAGGCGGGAGCACAGGTTGGTCCTTCGACTTGTTTTCGGGGGGCCTCAATCGATGACTCGCTTTGCAAAACAGAACGATTCGTCGCGCCGGGTGCGCTCCGCCTCGTCATTGAACATGCTGATCTTCACCCCCTCGTTGGCAGATTCCACGAATCTGCCCTCTCCCAGGTAGATGCCGGTATGAGCAACGAACCCTCGGCGGCCTAGAAAAAAGAGGATATCCCCCCGGCGGAGAGCATCGCGATAGCCGCGCGTCGCCACGAGTCGGCCTGCCAGCGCCTGCTGCTCGGCGTCGCGCGGCAGATGAACTCCCGCCGCGGCAAAAGCGCGCTGCACCAGGCCGGAGCAATCGACGCCGGCATCGCTCCGACCGCCCCAGACATATGCCGCCCCGATGCGCGACATGGCATCGGCAATCGCTGTTTCAATCAGGTCCGGTCGGCGCGGGGGTCCCGGATTGAGGATTGCCGTCAGCCGCTCGGCGGGAATCCGCTCAACGTCGTGAACGGTGATCCAGCCCACATATCCATCGGCAGAATGACAGAGAAAGCGTCTGTGGTCGGCCGACAAATCCAGGAGGAAAACAGGCTCTCCGCGCAGCGCCTCGTTGACCACCTCACTTTTCTCCGTTGGATCGCGGCGGAGAAAGCTCCGCTCGGCCGCCACAACGGCAAACGGGCTGTCGCGCACCGCAGAGGACGGGGCAAGCTCGATGCTCGAATCAATTGGCCCGAGCTGGAGCGTTTCCAGCAGACGATGCAGGGCGTCAATCTGCTCCTGATATTCCAGCAAGCCGACAACCCGTGTAACCCCGTCGACCCGCAAAGCCGCCAGCTTGCAGGCAAACAGGCGGGTGTCGCGGATGATCTCGCGCTCGAAGAACCGCAAGTACACATCCAGTCGGGCTGGCTGACCCTGCAGTTCAGGCTCAATCTGCCGGGCAAGGTTCTCCCAGAAACGTCGGTGGCGCAGCTCCGGCGGGTCGGACATGCGAACGCCTCGGCGGATTTC
>JAVQWE010000551.1:0-1606 GCA_033579175.1 Phycisphaerales bacterium
ATGCTGACGACGGTCGGAATCGTCATCGGCGTGGCCAGTGTCACCTGCGTAATCGCCGCCCTCACCGGATTGAAAGACAACGTGCTGGGGGAGTTCGAGTCCTTCGGCACGGATAAGGTCTTCATCTTCCCCCGACGACCGGCCGCCGGGCCCATGCGCAACGCGCCGTTTCACCAGATCCGCTTCCGTCCGGAATTGTTTGACCAGATGCTGGTGCACGCGCCTTCGGTCCGGCACTTTTCCCGCGTGACCCAGCTTGTGACCAGCGTGCAATACGACGAGCGACGGGATGAAAATGTCAGCGTCATCGGGATCGAACCGGCCTGGCACGACATTGAGCGGCGGTATGTGATCATGGGCCGGCCGTTTTCGCTGATCGACAACGAGCGCGCCCGGCCGGTCTGCCTGATCAACGAGAAACTGCGCGACCGGCTCGGTCTGCCGACCGATGCGACCGGCGAACACATCGTGCTCGACGGCCGGCGCTACATGGTGGTCGGAATCATCGAACCCAGCAAGCAGGGGCAGATGATCCGCGACGATGCCAGCGATGCGGAGGTCTTCGTTCCGTTCACCACTGCCTGGCGCGCGGCAACCCGTGGCGCGTTTTTCCCGTTCATGTATGTCATCGCCGCCGCGCGATCGACGGAAGTGGCCCCCGAGGCGCGAGCGGAAATCGCGCACTACCTTCGCAAGCGTCGGGGGATCGAGCACGGTGCGGAGGACACCTTCCGGGTTGAGGTGATCAACCAGTTCGTCCAGCAGTTCAACGCGCTGGCGCTGGCGATTACCGTTGTGGCCACAGGGATCGTCGGAGTGTCGCTGCTGGTGGGAGGCGTGGGCATCATGAACATCATGCTGGTGAGCGTAAGCGAGCGCACCCGCGAGATCGGCTTGCGCAAAGCCGTGGGCGCCAGGCCGTCGGCGATCCTGCTGCAGTTCCTCGTGGAGGCCGTCATGCTCTGTTTTATCGGGGGACTGCTGGGTCTGCTGATCGGTCAATTGCTGACAACCGGCATCGCGTCGATTCCCGGCGCGCGTCTGGAGAAGGCCGCGATCCCCGCGTGGGCCGTGGCGCTTTCCTTCGGCTTTGCTGCGCTGGTGGGGCTGGTTTTCGGCATGTTTCCTGCCATCAAGGCTGCCAGACTCGATCCGATTGAGGCTCTGCGCCACGAGTGAGGATGATTCGGGGTATTCCGCCATTCTCCCGGCCGACGTGTGTTGCGGGAACCGGAAACCCGCGGGTCTTCCGTGGTGAGACTCATGCTTCTGCCGGCAGGAATCCCTCGAGAGCGACTGGAACCTGAATGAAACCATACTTTCGCGCGTCTGTTGGTGTCTTCCTGCTTCTTTCGGGTCTGCTGATGCCGAGCGGCTGTGTGGAGCTTGGCGCCGGCGGAACAGGAGAATTGCGGATCGATCAGGCGCGACTGCGGAGAATCGAGCCGCTGCGGCTGGAGCAGTTGCCCTCGGCTGGCCCGGCGGCCACCCAGCCCCTGATCCTGCCGGCAACCGCGCCGTCGGAGATGCCGACGGAGCGTCCGATCACACTGGCCGAGGTGCGTCAGGCGGCGATCGAAGGCAACCTTGACCTGAAGGTCGAACT
>JAVQWE010000552.1:0-1530 GCA_033579175.1 Phycisphaerales bacterium
TGACCCGCACGGCCTCA
Organism: Phycisphaerales bacterium; assembly: GCA_033579175.1. Classification (GTDB taxonomy): domain Bacteria; phylum Planctomycetota; class Phycisphaerae; order Tepidisphaerales; family Tepidisphaeraceae; genus JAVQWE01. The sequence goes on from JAVQWE010000552.1 coordinate 18, forward strand.
AAATCCGGCGCGCCAGGAGCGACATCAATCTGGAACGAGAGCCGGTCGCTGGTGGTCTGAGCCACGCCATTGCTGCTGACGGCCCGGAAGTTCGTCGGGAAGAACGTGAAGCTTGTTCCCGAGACGATGGGGCTGCCGAACAGTCCGTTGTCGCTCTGACCGTTCGACCAGGAGAACAAGCCCGGCACGGTACCACTTGGATTGCTCCAAGGAACCGGCAGAGCGTTGGCGGCGACCGCCAAACCGAGAACCGCCGCACCGAAACTGATTACTGCCTGTGTGAACCTACGCATCGTAACTCTCCCTCATCCGACTTGGGGCGTAAGCGACCAATCCAAACTCATTTTCGCCCAATCCACCGAGTTACCCCACTTACGGTTGCCTTGGACGAAACCTCCTCCACGGTTTACCAGAGCATACCCTACAGGCATGATCTGACGCAACTGTTTTATTCAAACTTCCTCGTCGCCGAATCAGCCAGATTCCTTTCCCTTTTTCGCGACGGGCTGAAGCTACCTCCCGACGTGCACTTCAGCCGATGTGACTTCTAGGGCAGGATATCGGACGACCCCGGCAATGCAAGCACAAAATCGAATATTTTCGCCAGTTTCGGCATGGGTTCCGACGCAACATAAGTATCAACCTGACAATACTTTACGTTCCACCACACCTCGTCAATGTCAAAAAATCGCGCCCGGAACACCCGGAATCACCGGCGCGGGTTTCCCCAACTGCTAAACTGGGTAAGATTTCCCGACGCGACCAATTGCACCGCGGCAACGAAACCCAACCCCTCACCGTCTTCCCACCCATAAAGCGGCCTCTTCCCAAGACTCGATGGGCGCGGTTTCACCGCATTCGGCACACATGGTTCCGGCAAATCGGGCACCACAGGTCGGGCAGATTCCCCGGCAGGCGTGAATGTCGAACGCCTGCCCGCAAGAGCGGCACCCCCACAGGGGGACCGCCGGGGGATGAGCCCCACACCGCGGGCAACGCGCCAAGGGGTTTCTCGGCAGCCGCTGCCATTGCACGGTGGCCCGGGCACGGGTGAAGCCAATCCACGACTGCCACGCCGCAAAACCCGCCATGATCGCCATCCACGTCAGCCCCAGTCTCAGGGAGATCATCAGCCCGATCGCCGAGGCGACCAGTCCCACCAGCGAGGCGATGATCAGACTGTTGATCGGCCCGATCGCGAACCACAGCAACGCCCGGAAGATCTGCCCGCCGTCCAGCGGATAAATCGGCAGCAGATTGAACACCAGCAGCGCGGCGTTGATCACCGCGATCACAACGCAGAATTCCCGCAGATCGCCCACGGCATGCTGACGAGCCCAGAATGCCAGCAGCAGGGTCGGCGGAAGCAATGCCACGTTCACCAGCGGGCCTGCAACGATCGACCAGAGGTGTGCCCCCGGGCGCGGGGGGGGTTGCACAAATGCCACGCCTCCCAGCGGCCACAGGAGAATCGTGTCGGCGCGTCCTCCCACCTGCCGGCAGGCCAACGCGT
>JAVQWE010000553.1:0-1514 GCA_033579175.1 Phycisphaerales bacterium
GTTGCAAATTCCCGAAGCGTGAAAGGACGGGCGAGGGTCTTCCCAGAAGCAGATCCAAGAGGTTTACCCGACCCTCGCCCGAATACCGGCAGGCTGGTCTAGGCGGTTCTACGGAACTCCCGTTCCATTTGTTCGCTCGGCTCAGGCATATCGATGCGATTGGCCGCCATGCCAGCTCTGGTCTTGCCCAGCTTGTCCATCAGCATGGCCCAGGTTTCCCGCTGATAGCGGAGAATCTGCAAAGCCTCATCCAGGGCCTTGCAATCGTGATTGATGTTGGCTTCGACCAGACGACGGAAGACAAAGTTATAAAGCGACGCCAGGCGCCCGCAGAGTTCGGGGGCCAGTTCATGCTTCAGCCCGCACAACAGCTCGGCGATGATTTTCTGGGCACGGGAAAGTGCGTTGTAGGAGGCTTCGTAATCCTTCCGCTCCAGCGCGGCTTTTCCCTGTTCGCTGAAGCGGATCGCTCCGTCATACAGCATCATCTGCAGTTGCTCGGGCGTCGCCGTCAGGACCTTGGTGCGCAGATATTGCTGAGCGGCCTGCTGGTTCATACCGTGGAACTACCGCCCCACCTCCGGCACAAGGGATATCGGCAACCGGCCGGTCGGAAGTTCACCGGTTGGACGGCAGGCGGATCGACTGGATCTGCCCCAGCGCCGCCTGCTGGCTCTGCAGGCCGGAAAGCGCGTTTTCCAAAGCGGCGAACTGCCGTTCCAGCCGGGCGCGTTTGGCTTCCAGAACGCGATCGAGGTTGCGGATGCGGTCCTCGAACTGCTGGGTGCGGGCCTCCAGAGCCTTGTTCTGCCGGGAGATCAGACCGTCAATCGGGTCAATCAGGCGATTGATCTGGGATTCCATCAGGTGCCCCAGTCCGCCGATCGTCTGCTGCTGGGACAGCGGAATTGATCTGCCCGCCAGCACTCCCGACGTGCCGGTGCCCTTGATCCCCAGATCCTCGGCGGCGAAGGAGCCTGCCAGCGGCGAGACCACCAATTGGCCGGCTCCGCTGGTGTTGTCGCGGATCGTGATGGCCGAGCCGGCTTCGTTCAGCTCGGCAGTGATCTTGCCCGCCCCGGCGGTGTTGAGGGCGCGGATGACATCTCCCACCGTAAGGGCGTCGGCCAGACCCAGCTCGATCGCGCTTCCATCGCGGGTGACGATGCGCAGATCATTTCCCGTGGGCAGGGTTCGCACCCCCCGACCCTGGTTCAGCAGGCTCAGCGGGGTGCCCGGGGTCAGCCCGCCCGGCGGGCGAGTGAACAGCGTCTCAACCGATGCCGGATCGGACGCGTAGGCAGCACGGAATTTCTCCTCATCAAACTCCAGTTTCCCCCCGGACCCGACACGCAGCCCGACATCGGCCAGCACACGGAATCGCCCCCCGGCCGGCAGGGAACGGTTCAACATCGCGAAGATCTGTGATTGCACCTGTTGCGCTGTGCCATCGCCCAGCAACAGACCGCGGGAGTTGGTCTTGGTGTCGAATTTTGTCAGTTCACTGAGCTTCG
>JAVQWE010000554.1:0-1495 GCA_033579175.1 Phycisphaerales bacterium
CCGTGCACGCTGGCCCCGCGGCAGGATCATTTCGTCGCGCTGGCGCGCGCCATTTTCGCTCAGCAGATCAGTACCCGCATTGCCCGAACCCTGTATGAGCGATTTGCCGCGCGGTTTCCCCGCAATACCCCCACCCCCCGGCGGGTGGCCAAGGCGCTGGCCGGCGAATGGGATGAACCGATTCTTCGACAGGTCGGACTTTCGAGGCAGAAACGCAGCTATCTGCTCGACCTGGCCCGTCATTTCTGCCTGCGGCGTTTCGACGCTTCCAGACTGTCGCAGATGGACGATGAACAGGTGATCCAGACCCTCACTCAGGTAAAAGGCATCGGCCGGTGGACTGCCGAAATGCACCTGATTTTCGTGCTGAACCGGCCGGATGTGCTTCCGGTGGACGACATGGGTCTTCGACGGGCGGTGCAGAAGTTCTATAACTTTGCGGAACGCCCCTCCGCTGATGAACTTCGCATTCTTGCCCGTCGGTGGGCGCCGTATCGCTCGATTGCCACGGGGTATCTGTGGCGCGGGCTGGCGACGCTCGACGGCGCAGCCTTGATGCGGCCGCGGAAGCTGGTTTGTTGATCGGCGGGAGTCCGGCAGCGGCTCGCACCGCAATGGCACCGCAGCAGTATTCCTCAGGATTGGCACACGAGGGTGAATCAGCAAAGGAGCGGAAATGTCCGACCGACCTGGCAATCTGTACGAAGCTGAACATGCCGACCGGCACAACGCGCGGCTGGGGATCATCATGTTCGTGATTTATCTCGTGGTCTACGCAGGATTTGTGGGGTTGTGCGCGTTCAGACTGTCTGTCATGGAGACGGAAATCCTCGGGGTGAACCTGGCGATCGTCTATGGCCTGGGGCTGATTGGCTTTGCCTTTGTTCTGGCGGTGATCTACCTGTTCTTGTGTCATCCGGCAGACGGGGGGAGGCAATAGCGCATGTCGCTGGCGATCTTCCTGGTGTTTGTCGCGGGGGTGCTGGGGCTGAGCTTCTGGCTGGGGTCGCGCGCACGGACGTCGCAGGGCTACTTCGCGGCCCATGGGCAGGTGCCCTGGTTCATCAACGGGATTGCGTTTGCGGGGGATTACCTGTCGGCCGCGTCGTTTCTGGGAATCTGCGGCATGATCGCGTTCTGGGGGTACGACGGGTTTCTGTATTCCATCGGCTACCTGGCCGGCTGGGTGGTGGCGCTGTTTGTGATCGCCGAGCCGATCAAGCGGCTGGGCAAATACACGTTCGCCGATGCCTTGGACAGCCAGTTCAACAGCCGGGCGATCAAGCTGTCGGCGGCGATCTCGACGCTGCTGGTGAGCCTGTTCTACCTGATTCCGCAGATGGTCGGGGCCGGCGCCCTGATCAAGCCGCTTCTGGGGATCGAGCATCAGTGGGGGGTGCTGATCGTCGGGGGGGGAGTGACGCGGATTGTGGTGACCGCGGGGATGGTGAGCACAACGTGGGTGCAGTTCATCAAGGGGTCGTTGCGTGTGGTG
>JAVQWE010000555.1:0-1414 GCA_033579175.1 Phycisphaerales bacterium
ACGACATGATCTGCAGGGCAGACACCATCGGCGTGTTCCAGATCGAATCCCGCGCGCAGATGGCCATGCTGCCCCGGCTCCGGCCCAGAAACTTTTATGACCTGGTCATCGAAGTCGCGATTGTCCGACCCGGCCCGATCCAGGGAAACATGGTCCATCCCTACCTCCGGCGGCGCAATGGCCAGGAGCAGGTGACCTATCCCTCCGAAGCCCTGCGCAAAGTGCTGCACAAAACACTGGGCGTGCCCCTGTTTCAGGAACAGGCCATGCGCGTGGCCATGGTCGCCGCCGGTTTCAGCGCTGCCGAGGCCGACCAGCTGCGGCGGGCAATGGCCGCCTGGAAAAAGAGCACCCGGCTTTTGCAGTTCCGGGATCGCATCATCCAGGGAATGCTCGCCAACGGTTACACCCGCGAATTTGCCGAGCAGACCTTCGAGCAGATCAAGGGATTCGGGGAATACGGCTTCCCTGAATCCCACTCGGCCAGTTTTGCCCTGCTGGTGTATGCCAGCGCGTGGCTCAAGTGCCATCACCCTGCCGCCTTCGCCGCAGCGCTGATCAACAGCCAGCCCATGGGGTTTTATCAGCCCGCGCAGATTGTGCGCGATGCCCGCGAGCACGGCGTGAAGGTCCTGGGGGTCGATGTGAACGCCAGCGAGTGGGATTGCACCCTCGAAAGCGGTCATGAGGCTGCTGACCAAGCCACAAACCCATGTGGCGCCACAGCGACAGACCGTCCCGACGACCAGCCCAACCACCGATCCCCCGCACTTCGTCTGGGATTGCGGATGATCAAAGGGTTCCGAGAATCGTTCGCCCAGGTCATCATGCGCGACAGAGCCTTGCACGGGCCTTTCCGCAACATCGCTGAATTTCAGTCACGCACCGGACTTCCCACTCATGCGATTCGCAGATTGGCCGAGGCCGACGCGTTTTCATCGCTCGGGCTTGACCGTCGCGCGTCGCTCTGGCAGTCGCTGGAACTGACCGATGTGCCATCACCGCTGGTCGATCCGCAGGTTTCGTCGGGATGTGGATCGGTCGTTCCGTCGCTGCCGCCCATGGCCGCTGCCCGGCAGGTCATGACCGATTACGCCACCACCGGGCTGTCCCTGCGGGAGCATCCGGTTGCCTTCGCGCGCCGGATTCTCAAGGGGCAGAAAGTCCTCACCGCCAGGGAGATGCTGCAGCTTCCGCACGGCAGTTCGGTGCGTGTCGCCGGATTGGTGCTCATCCGCCAGCGCCCCGGAACCGCCAGCGGCATCGTCTTCATCACCCTCGAGGATGAAACCGGCGTGGTTAACCTCATCGTCCGTCCGCAGGTGTATGACCGCTATCGCCCGGCGGCGCGGCATGCGGCCCTGTTGCAGTGCGATGGAACTGTCGAACGCCAGGGCCAGGTCGTGCACGTCAT
>JAVQWE010000556.1:0-1380 GCA_033579175.1 Phycisphaerales bacterium
TTCAGGGTCGGTGGCAAATCCGGAAAAGCTGATCGGGACACCAATCGTGAACAGCGTGCCTTCCGGCGGGGTTGTGATCTGCGGCTGCGGGCGGAAATTGTTCAGGACCGTCAGAGTCGCGCCATTGGACAAAACGGAACCGTGCGCGTTGGTGACGACACATCGGAACACCGCGCCGCTGTCGGCGAGCGTTGGGGTCTCGACCGTGTAACTGGGTTCGGTGGCGCCGAAAATCGGCACTCCGTTCCGCTGCCACTGATAGCTCAGCCCCGCCCCCGCTGCCGAGACGGTGAAAGTCGCCGGTTCATCCAGGGATACCGTACGGTTCTGGGGATGGCCGGTGATGATCGGCAACTGCGAGGAGTTGACGAAGATCCGCTTGACGTTGCGTGAGGAATATTCGATGTACCACAACGCACCATCCACCGGCGAGACATCGAAATCCAGCGGGCCGCTGGCACCGGTGCCGAAGGGCGTGGCCGACAGCGGCGGCGTGCCCAGGGGGTCCAGCGTGCGGAAGAACCCGCTGACGTAATCGCCGTAGAAGTATCGCCCGTAATAAAACGGGGGAAACATCGGCGTGATGGGGTTGTAGAACGTGCCACCGGTGATCGCGAACCCGTCGTTGTAAGCGTGCAACGGGTCGCGATAGGTCCCGATCGACGGCAGCGGCTGGGTGGTGCGGAATCCCTCGATGCCGGGCCACCCGTAATTGCTTCCCGCAAACCCTTCATTGACCTCTTCGCGTCGGCCGCTGCCGGATGATCCCACGTCATTGATAAACATCCGGCCCGTGCCCGGCTGGAACGCGAAGGTAAAGGGATTGCGCAACCCCAGAGCCCAGATGGCCCGGTTTACGCCGGTGGTCTGGTTGAAAAAGGGGTTGTCTGAAGGAATGGAACCATCCGGATTGATCCGCAGGATTTTGCCGAAGAGGTTGCTGAGGGTCTGGGAGTTGCTGCTGACGGCATTGTCGCCCACGGCGATGTAGAGCTTGCCGTCCGGGCCGAAGTTCATGGCGCCACCGTTGTGATTTCCCGCAGAGCTCTGACCGGGGGGCACGGAGATGTCGAAGATCGTCGTCCGCGATCCGGGGTCTGCCACGTCGCTGCCGGCCGGCACCGTCCACCGTTCCACGCGGTGAGTCACCGGGCTGGAGCCGGGCAAGGTGTAATACACATACACGTGACTGGGGGCGTCGATGCTGAAGTTCGGGTCGATCGTAATACCCAGAAGCCCCCGCTCGAAGAACGACTGCGTCGTGACCGTCAGCAGCGGGGTGGGCAGCACCGCGTTGTTCTTGATCACGCGCACATCCGCCGGGCCGGACGTGTCGTTCGTGCCCTCCAGTGCGACCAGCAGGCGCCCGTCGGGCGTGAA
>JAVQWE010000557.1:0-1370 GCA_033579175.1 Phycisphaerales bacterium
CCTTATGCATGACGTGGCGACGGTGGCGCTCCTGACCACCAGCGGCATTCGGCCGGACAGCCCGGGGGTGAGCATGCTCATCACTGTGGCGGCCGCGCTGGTGGTGGTTGTGGTGGCTCCGGAACCGCTGCGGCGCATCCTGCGTACTCGGCCGTTGCCGGCCGAAGGTCTGCGTGCCCGATTGGAGCAACTGAGCGCCCGCGCGGGGACGCGCCATCGCGACGTGCTGCTGTGGCACACGGATTACGGCATGGGCAATGCAGCGGTCATGGGGGTCATTCCGCAAGTGCGGTATGTACTGCTTTCCGATCTGCTGCTGGAATCCATGAAAGACCGGCAGATTGAGGCGGTTTTTGCCCACGAACTGGGCCATGTCGTGCACCGTCACACCCTGTGGTTTTTGCTGTTCCTGCTGGTGTTCGTGCTGCTGCTGGGGTTCTGCGAGCTGGCTGCCGCCGGGGTCGTTTCCCGACTGGGGGTTTCGGATTCCACGCGCTGGGCGGTGGAGGTTGGCGGTTTCGCCTTGGCGGTGGCGGTCGGGGTGACGTTGTTCGGCTTTTTCAGCCGTCGGCTGGAGCGTCAGGCGGATGTGTACGCTGCGCGGGTCATTCAGCAGGCAGTGGACGGGGGCTCGGGAGACCCGCGGAGGTATCCGGTGGGCGTCGAGGGGGCATTGGCACTGGGTTCGGCATTGCAGCGGGCGGCAGCGATTAACCACATTCCCCCTGAAGCGCGCAGCTTCCGACATGGCAGCGTGTTGTCGCGCATCGGGTTCATCCAGCGTCTGGCGGGCGACCCCCGGCTGACCCGTGCCTTCGACCGCTCGATGCTCGCACTCTATGCCGCGCTGTTCGGCTCGCTGATCGTCGGCTCCACCGCGGCCGCCTGGTTGATTGCCCGCGGGTATGCGTCCTGGTGAACGAGGTGGTGAAGGATGATTCCGGCGGCAACGGCGACGTTCAGGGAATCGGTCCCGAGGCACATGGGGATGGTCAGCCTTCGCTCGCACAGATCGACATAAGCCGGCGGCAGTCCCTGTGCTTCATTTCCGAACAGCAGTGCGCATCGCGGCGGGCGGGGTCCGAAGGACGCCAGCGGCGTGGCAGACTCATCCAGCACGGTGGCGATGCGGGTCACTCCAAGCCGCTGAAGGTCGCGCAGATCCGCCAGGCAGTCGCGACTTTGTCCGATGGGCAGTGAAAAGATCGCTCCCATGGAGACGCGAATCGTCTGCCGGAACAGGGGATCGCACGATCGTTCTCCCAGCAGCATTGCCGTTGCTCCCAGCGCCGCGGAAACACGGATCAGCCCCCCGAGATTCTCGCTGTTGCTGATCTCCGGACACACCACCAGCAGCACGGGTCCTTCCG
>JAVQWE010000558.1:0-1194 GCA_033579175.1 Phycisphaerales bacterium
AGGTGAAAGACCTGGGGATCGAGGCGGGGACCGATTGAGCAGTCCCACAGGCCCGGCGCCCGGGCGGATCTTCACCTTCAGATCACGCGCCCCGACCTCTTGTGGAACCTCGAATCGCCCGGCGCCAGCGCGCTCCCGCCCGGCGCCGCGGGGCCGGTTTCCAGTTCAATCCGTTGTTGGCGGCGCGGGTGTCCTGCTGCCGTGGCATCATCCGGGGGTTGCTCGGGTGCGCAGCACCCCGTCAACCACCTCTCTGACCTGCCGGATCAGCCGTTCGGCGGCGGCACGGTCCGGGGCTTCGGCGATGATACGCATGATGGGCTCGGTGTTGCTCGGGCGCGCGTTTACCCAGGCGTTGGGCCAGTCGATGCGGATTCCATCCCGAGTGTCGATCTTTTCGCCACGAAAATGATCGCGCAGCGCGGCGATGGCTCGCTCCGCATCTTCCCGGGGGCAGTCGAAGCGGGTCTTGACGATCTGATATCGCGGAATCTCATCCACCAACTGGCTGATGGTCTTCCCCGTGGCCGAAAGTAACTGCAGCACATAGGCGATTGCGGTGAGGCTGTCTCGGCCGGGGACGATCCGTGGATCAATCACCCCCCCGTTGCCCTCCCCGCCGATTGTGGCGTTTTCGCGGAGCATGGCTTCCACGACATTGGCTTCCCCGGTGGGCGTGCGCACCACGCGGCAACCGTGCTGGGAGGCGATATCGTCGATCATGCGGCTGGTGGAAAGATTGGTGACGGCTGTGCCCTTGCGCTTGGCAAGAATCCATTTCGCGCATAGCGCAAGGGTGTATTCTTCGCCGATGTACCGCCCGTTTTCGTCGACGATTGCCAGTCGATCGGCGTCGGGGTCCTGGGCAAACCCGCAGGTCGCCCGTTGGCGCCTCACTTCCTCCGACAACTGGTGGAGGTTGGCCTCAATCGGCTCCGGATCATGTGCGAAGCGACCTGTAGGCTCGCCATTCAAATGAACCACCTGGCAGCCGAGCTTACCCAGCAAGGTTGCGGTGGGTACGCAGCCGGCGCCGTTCACGCTGTCGAGCACGATTTTGAACCGTCTGCTGGAAATCCCCAGCACATCGACATGATCCAGCACCCGCCGCAGGTGCACCGCATGGGCTTCGGTATTCCTGGTTGGAGTCTGCAATTGTTCCACAGGGAGGTAGAGCGGCTCATTCTGATCGAA
>JAVQWE010000559.1:0-1188 GCA_033579175.1 Phycisphaerales bacterium
TGTCAGGGCCGGGATTTCCGAGCCAATCACCGCCTCGAAGCGCCTCCCATGAAACACGCGCCCTTAGGCGATCTCATACCGACGACCCGGACGATACTCCAGCACCCGTTCTTACGGAATCCGCTCACTCAGATCCTCGCTGTAACCAAACAGTTGCGGCAGCGTCCCGACGATGCGGTAGCCCTGGTAATTATCCCCCACGGCCATCGGAATCGCGGTCCGGGCGAAATTGAAGTACTTGCCCCCGGCAATCAGGTCGGTGTAGAGCGAATAGGGAATGTTGCCGGGCGAACGGTCGATGTGGTAGACGGTGTTCATCACCAGTTGCAGCGGCGAGCCTTTTGCCCCCACCAGCACGTCGAACCCGTAATCCGTCTGCCCGAAAAGAGCCGCGCTTTCCCGGCGGATCAACATGATTGCCACAGCAAGCCCCACTCCGAGCGTGACGCTCAGAAGCGTCAGCCAGGTCGACAGCGCCCTTTGGCGCATCTGCTTGAGAACGAGCTGAAAGAGGTTCATTTCGCTGCAATCGAGCCTGATCGGCCCCGTTTGATTCCCCTTCTGCCCGTCGCAATGAGACAGGCCCGGGGTCACGACGTTCAGACTACCCGGGTGAACTGCATCCCCCTCGATTCATTTCCTGCAAATGCACCCGGCGCGGCAGTTGCTGCGCAACGTTCATATCGTGGGTGACCAGCAGCAGGCTGGCCTTCACCTCGGCACAGAGCCTCCGAATCAAATCCAGCACCTGTCCGGCGCTGGCGGCATCCAGCGCGCCGGTGGGTTCATCGGCCAGCACCAGCTTGGGGCGGTTGGCCAATGCCCGCGCTACCGCAACCCGCTGCTGCTGCCCAAGCGACAGCTTGGCCGGTTTATGGTGAAGGCGGTCCCCAAGACCCACTTCCTCCAGCAAGTGTCTGGCCCAGCCCCGATCCGCCGCCTTTCCGGCAAAACTCATGCCCAACAGGACATTTTCCAGCGCCGAGAAGCCGGCCAGCAGGTGATGGGTCTGGAATACGTAACCAATGGTGCGGCCTCGAAATACGTCGCGCTGCGCTTCCGGCAGCGCTGCGATGTCCACGGTGCTGCCGTTGGTGAAGCGGATACTGCCGCGATCGGGGGTGAGAATGCCGGCAATCAGGTGCAATAAAGTCGTTTTGCCGGAGCCGCTGGCACCGATCAGGGCCA
>JAVQWE010000560.1:0-1178 GCA_033579175.1 Phycisphaerales bacterium
AGATGACCAACACGCCGATGGGTCCGGCAATCAATAAGTAAGCTGCTGGGCGCCTCCTCCGCGGCTTGAAGCATTCCAGATGCCTGACTCGTGGGACTCCCCGTGCGGGGGTTTCATGGGTCAGGCATCCTGCGTTCTCAGCCCATTTTCTGTCGACCGGCGATGGCATCGGCCAGCACGCTGCGATTGGCGTATTCGATACTGCTGCCAGCGGCCAGTCCCCGGGCCAGCCGCGTGACGGTGACCTGCGGGAATCGCCGGGCGACTTCGTTCTGGATGTACAACGCCGTCCCGTCACCCTCGAGGTTGGGGTTCGTGCCCATGATCAGCTCGCGCACCGTCCCCGTTTCCAGGCGTGCCAGAAGTGCGGCGATGGTGACATCGGTCGGCTCGATCCCGTCCAGAGGCGCGATCCGTCCCAGCAGAACGTGATACGCTCCACGATAGGTGCCGGCCGTCTCCAGCGCCAGAAGATCCTTCGGTTGTTCAACCACGCAGACGAGCGACTGATCGCGCGAAGGATCGGTGCAGATGCTGCATCGCTCCCCTTCGCAGAGGTTGAAACAGACGGAGCAATGCCGGATTCGCGTCTTGACGTCGCGGATGGCGTCGGCAAGCTGCATCGCTTCCTCGGGCTTCTGCTTCAGCAGATGGAAGGCGATTCGCTCAGCCGATCGAAGTCCGATCCCCGGCAGCGCCGCGAACTGGTTGATGAGATTCTGGATCGACTGGGCATAAGAGGCCATACTTTTTTCCATTGTAGGCGGCCGTTGGCAGGTGGGGAACGAACCGGAGGGCACGGCGCCGGGTCGGCTGCCCCCGAGCAGGTGGTGGGGCCGGGTAACACTGCCGGCATCGCGGTGCCTCGTGCGGGCGGAGAGGGGCTGAATCAGGCGGAGGCGAGTCGCAGCTTCTGGCGCGATGTTTCCTCAAACTGCCCCATGGTGCGGAATTTCTCGTAGCGTCGCTGAATCAGATCGTCGATCCTGATCTTGCGAAGCTCCCGCAACGTCTTCACGATAAACTGCTCAAGATTGTGTGCGGCCGAATGCGGGTCGCGGTGGGCACCACCCAGAGGCTCCTGAATGATGGCATCGATGATGTTCAACCGCTTGAGGTGCCCGCTGGTCAGGCGCAGGCTTTCGGCAAGCTGAGCGGCGCCCTCGTTGCCCTTGAAC
>JAVQWE010000561.1:0-1127 GCA_033579175.1 Phycisphaerales bacterium
CCAGCTTGCGAGCTTAAGGTCTCACTGCAGCCACCGCTGAGCCTGGCCGAACGATCATGATTAACATGGTGGCTTTCCTAAGCCGACAAAGCGCCTGTCCCTGATCTCCCCATTTTGCCTGACTCTCCCAGATTGACACAACAGCAGCATGCCAACGTCGGTTTTTCGAACGCTCGCAACCCTTCTACCGGCTCACTCACCCGCCAACGCTTCGGCAAGGTCGATCGGACGTTCCCGCGCCGCCGCCGCATACACCAGGCACAACGCATGAACGCAGCCTGGCAGCCACAGACAGGCCGTCAGCGGCAGATTCACCAGCGCCGCCCAGGGTCGTCGCATCAGCAGCAGCCCCAGCGGTGGCAGAAGCAGGCACAACAGCAACGCCAGGCGAATTCGCACGAGGTGAGCCTACGGCGCGGATTGCAGCGATTCGTGAAGAGTGAGCTTGCGTGGCGCAAGTTTTGTGTCAGAACAGCCCCACCCCCACCGCTTGCAGCAGCCGGCAGACATTGTCGTGGTACAGCTTTTGCAGCACCGACTCAGGCAAGGCTAAACCCCGGAGCGTCGGTTGCTGATCCGACGGAAGGTCCGGATCGAAAATGGGGGATTCACCGACATAATCCGATTCCCAGAGCCGACGATGAACCCAGAACCGGCTGGCGTAAAAGTCGAACCCGCGGTCGTCGCCGCTCACCTGATCAGTGCCGAAAAGAATCCGATCCTGATTCCGCAGGAAAAACTCACGCATCTGATCCCGACGAGCGGATACCTCGCGCTGCATCCATCGTGTCGCCGAGCAGTCCAGATCCAGGTTGGGGAATCGATCGAGCAACGACTGCAGCCGCGACGGGTCCTCCGGGTTACCCCCCAGATGCGCGCCAATCCAAGGCCGGCCGGCGGCCAGCTCTAACGCCTCCTGCCAACCGCGATAGTGGTCTTCGCGGGTGCCGAACTGCTCCGGCGGCTGGTATTTTCGACGATACCACAACTCCGGGTCGCCCACGTGAGACATCACCAGCATCCCGCGATCCAGAACCTCCTTCAGAACCCGGCGAAAGTCAGCAGACCCGAACCCCACCTTCGTTCGCGCGATCGTGCCGGGGGCAAGGTGAAATTTGGCGATGCGG
>JAVQWE010000562.1:0-1104 GCA_033579175.1 Phycisphaerales bacterium
GTGTCCGAATCCGGCAGCTCAACCGCCTCTGCGTTGCGGGAACGAGTGCAGTCAGTGATCGACCTGATCCGCCCGGCGGTGCAGGCGGACGGTGGCGACATCGAGCTGGTTGATGTCAATGCCGAGGGGGTCGTGTCGAGTCGTTTTCACGGCGCCTGCCACGGCTGCCCGAGCCGCACCATGACGCTGCAGTTCGGCCTTGAACGCAACCTCAAGGAGAAGATCCCTGAAATCCGGGAAGTGGTACCCGTACCCTAGTTCAACTGTCGCCCCACCCCCACCTGAACGGTTTCAGTTCTCTCGCATGCCTGCCGGCGGCGGCTTTGCGCCCGCCGATGCGGTGCCATTGCGCTGTGCCCGCGCGTGGCACGGCAAGGACGGTCCGCCGCGCATCGGAAACAACGGACAACCGGATTGTCGTGCCCGGCTCCCCCCAGGCTCCCGATGGGTCTGCGCGAGGGGCAGCCAATCGGGTAAGATCAACTGCATGAGCAAACCCTCGCAAAAACCACCGAAGGATTTTGAGGGCGCCATGGCCGAGCTGGAACAGATTGTCGGCGACATGGAATCCGGACGGATCTCTCTGGAAGAGTCGCTGGAAAAATTCGAGCGGGGAAGTTTTCTGATTGAGCACTGTCGCAAGGTGCTGGCCACGGCTGAGCAGAAGATCGAGATGCTCTCCCGCCCGCTTGCCCCGGCTCCGGCGGAAGAGCGCCCTCCGAATGATGATGCCCGCTGAAGACATCCTCCGGCATCACGCCCAGACGGTGGAGCGTTACCTTCACCAGGTGCTGGCACGGATCCGCGGCGCGCCCTCGCGACTGATCGAGGCGATCGAATACAGTCTGTTCGCCGGGGGCAAGCGATTCCGTCCGTCCCTGGTGCTGGAGTGTGCGCGTGTTGCCTCGCAATCCGAGCGCCCCGCCGCCGTAAATCGCTCGGCCCTGGCGTGCGCTGGCGCCATCGAGTTGATCCATACCTTTTCTCTGGTGCATGACGATCTTCCGGCGATGGACAATGATGACCTTCGCCGGGGCCGGCCCACCAATCACAAGGTGTTCGGTGAAGCCGTGGCGATCCTCGCGGGCGATGCCATGACTACGC
>JAVQWE010000563.1:0-1018 GCA_033579175.1 Phycisphaerales bacterium
GGCAATCCTCAAACCTTCCGGCCGCCAGCAGCGCGTCGATCGAAAGCAGATCGGGCGTCGGGTCATTGGCGAAACATGCCGCGTATTCCGATCGGGCGCGCGAATAATCCGGCTCTCCCAGCCGCAGGGCGGCCAGCACCCGGAGCAGTTGCAGGCTCTTTTCGCGCTTCAGTTCGTCCGGAAGGCCGTCGAAATGATTCATTACGCCGCGGAAGTTCTGCTCGGCGAGCATCTTCTGCATCTGCTGCAGCTCGAGGAAATCCTGAGGGGGCGGCAGGTTCTGCTGAAGAGCGGCGAAGGCGCGATAATTCCTGCGAAGCGTCTGCACAAAGCTTTCCCCCGTGAGATAGACATGAATGTCAACAATGCGGATGGCGCCGTCTACCGTATCGCCGATAAGCTCGTGATAATTCAGCCCGTTATCTCCCACGACCCGGAAAATCGCCCGGGCGCCATCGGGCCGCTTGATGATGGTCAGCAGCTTGTATCCGCCGGTCTTGCCGCGCGTGCGCAGCAACTGCTCGACGACCATCCGACCCAGATTCTGCCCCGCCCCCGCCAGAAACTTCTGCCGCACCTCGGCCGGGGCATCTACCTTGGCTGTGACACGCGAAAAGAATCCTTCGTCGCTCCAGAGGCGGTCGATGTTTGCCAGATCCTGCATCAGCACGGCCCGTTCCCACTGTCGGGCGGTTTCATACATCTGCTCGGGGGTGAGCTGCGCAGAGGCGCTGCCGGACCCGAGCATGGCAAGGACGAGCAACAGGACAGCCGCGTGCAACCACCGCATCGTTCACCATCCAGACGTGAGATCAACTCATTCAGAGTATCCCGACCGGCCGCGCAGCAGGCAAGGACCGGGGCGTTGTCCACCGGCGATGATTGCAGGGCTTTCCCATGGGGCATACCCTTCCCTTGACCGTCTCCGCAGAGCTGGAGCTGCCATGCATCATGCCCTGTGTTTCCGCTTTGTGCCGATCCTGGTTTTCACGGTCGCAGGCGTTGCGATACCGGGTTG
>JAVQWE010000564.1:0-555 GCA_033579175.1 Phycisphaerales bacterium
GTGCAGCTTGGACAGCACGAGCTGCTCGTTGTCGGCTTCGATCGTGCCTTTGAGCGTGCGCCCCGTGTTGTCGACGGCTTCGTATCCGAACAGCGGCATAGAGCGTCCTCCTTACGCGGCTTTGAGCAGTTGCTGGAAGTTCTCGCGATCCATCGCGCGGTTCACGGCTTCCTCGTAAGTGATGTAGCCGTTGCGATGCAGGTCGGCTAACGCGCGATCCATCGTAATCATGCCCTGCCCCGATTGGGTTTCCATAATGGAGTAAATCTGGTGCGTCTTGCCCTCGCGGATGAGGTTGCGGATCGCGGCGTTGGCGAGCATCACCTCGATCGCCGCCACGCGCCCGCCGCCTATCATCGGAATCAGCTGCTGCGCGAACACGGCTTCGATGGTGTTGGCAAGCAGCACGCGAATCTGCTCCTGCTGATGCGGCGGGAACACATCGATAATGCGGTCGATGGTCTGCGGCGCGTTGCGCGTGTGCAAGGTTGCGAATACCAGGTGTCCTGTCTCGGCGAGAGTAAGCGCAGCTTGAATCGTCTCCAGGTCGCGCAT
>JAVQWE010000564.1:565-907 GCA_033579175.1 Phycisphaerales bacterium
TTCACGCAGCACGGCGCGCAGCGCGTTATGAAAGCTTTCTGTGTCGGAATGCACTTCGCGCTGGTTCACCATCGCCCGCTTGTGGTGATGCACATACTCGATGGGGTCTTCAATCGTCATGATGTGGCACGGGCGCGTCTGGTTAATCAGGTCGATCATGCATGCGAGCGAGGTGGATTTCCCCGAGCCGGTGGGACCTGTCACCAGCACCAGCCCGCTATGTTTTTTGACCACTTCGTAAATCACGCTGGGCAGGCGCAGCGATTCGATGGAGGGGATGCGCGAGGGGATGACGCGCATCGCCGCCGCGACGGAACCGCGCTGCATGTAAACATTGAAGCG
>JAVQWE010000565.1:0-790 GCA_033579175.1 Phycisphaerales bacterium
TGGGGCTGGTGATCGAGCGGCGGCGCCTGCCCCACGAGCGCGACGGCCTGATGTGGTTCTGTCCGCGCTGCCACGCCAAGCTCTACGAGGAGTTCTTCCCGCTCAGGGACATCGAGCGCGACTTCCCCCCGGTCTTCGCGCGCTTCTACGGCTCCGAGGCGCACCGCCGCTGCCGCCGCTGCGGCTTCCTCCACCCCCTGCCCGAGGCCGCCGCGGGGGGCGCGGGGTAGGGCCGTGCTGCGCATCGACACCCACGCCCACATCCTGCCGCGGGACTGGCCCAATCTCGCGGAGAAGTACGGCGACGACCGCTTCCCGGTGATCCACCACGAGGGCGACCGCCACCGCATCTACCGCGAGGGCCGCTTCTTCCGCGAGATCGGACCGAAGACCTGGGACCCGGAGCTGCGGATCGCCGACTACGCCCGCTTCGGGGTGGCGGTGCAGGTGGTCTCGACCGTGCCAGTGATGTTCAGCTACTGGGCGCGGCCCCACCAGGCGCTCGAGCTGCACCGCTTCCTCAACGACCACCTCGCCGAGGTCTGCCGACGCTGGCCACGGCACTACGTCGGACTGGGCACGGTGCCGCTGCAGTCGCCCACCCTCGCCATCCAGGAGCTGGAACGCTGTGTCGAGGTGCTCGGGCTCGCCGGTGTCCAGATCGGCTCCCACGTCAACGACTGGAACCTCGACGCTCCCGAGCTCTTTCCCTTCTTCGAGGCCGCGGCCGACCTCGGCGCCGCGATCCTGATCCATCCCTGGGACATGATGGGCCGGGAGTCGATGCCCA
>JAVQWE010000566.1:0-724 GCA_033579175.1 Phycisphaerales bacterium
GACCCCGAATACGACGACCATTTACGGGATGCTGGAGTTCGACGTGAAGGATGAGCCCTTCGTCTTGGAAATTCCACCGGGCGTGCTCGGCCCCATTCAGGATGCTTTCTTCCGGTACGTCGTAGATTTCGGCCCGGTCGGTCCAGACCGCGGCAAGGGCGGCAAATACGTCGTGGCGCATGAAAGCTACACCGGCGAACTGCCCGCGGATGCGTTCGAGGTTCGAACGCGCACGTACCGAAACATGGGCTTTTTCCGCGTCTTCGTGAAGGATGGCGACTTCGCCGGCGCGTCGGCCTTCGTCAAGAAGACCTTCCGCTGCTAACCGCTGTCGCAGGCCGCGAATCCGCCGCCGCAAAATTTCGTCAATCTGTCCGGCAAACAATTCAATACGATCCACGCGAACGACGAGTCGTTTTTTGACGAACTCAACGCGGTCATTCAGTACGAGCCGCCGACGGCCTCCGATCCGGTCACGCTGGGCATCTTCGCCTCGATCGGCATCGAAAAGGGTAAGCCGTTCGCGCCCGACGAGCGGATGCGCCGGCTGTTGCGCGAAGGTGTGGCCATTGGCAACGCGAAGGCGCGCGCCATCTCATTTCGCGAATCGGGATCGCAGCGTCTATTACTATCCGGATCGCCAATGGTACGCGTCGTTTGCCGGCGCGCACGATTTCATCGAAAACGGCGTGCTCTCGATTGACAAGCGGGTGCTGTGGCATTA
>JAVQWE010000567.1:0-722 GCA_033579175.1 Phycisphaerales bacterium
CGAGGGGCGCTCACCCGCGAGCTGGCGCAGCGCGAGGGCGCGCGCCGCGGCGCGCAGCTCGGGATCGGGATCGTCGCGGGCGCTCTCAAGGTAACGGCGCGGATCGTCCAGCCGCTTGAGCGCGGCCAGCCGCACCCGCGGCTCGGGATCCTCGCGCGCGATCCGCGGCAGGGCCGCGAGCAGCTCCGCGTCGCCCGCGGCGCCAAGCGCCCGCAGGCGCCGCTCCGGGTCGCGGCTCCGCCAGTCCGGTCCGAAGAGGAAACGCCTGATCGCCATCGCCCTGATTCCTCGCTGGGGCAGCGGGGTGGTGCCAAGCGCATTCAGCCGTCGCGCCAGTGCGCCAGCAGCTCGCCGTAGGCGTCGATCCGACGGTCACGGAGGAAGGGCCAGATCTGCCGCACCGCCTCGCCGCGCCGAAGGTCGAGGCGAACGGTCAGGGTCGCGGGACGGTCGGCGTCGGCGACGGCCAGCAGCTCGCCCTGCGGGCCGGCGGCGAAGCTCGAGCCCCAGAACAGGATTCCAGGCCCGCCCTCGGGGTCGGGCTCGTGGCCGACCCGGTTGCAGGCGAGCACCGGCAGGCCGTTGGCGATGGCGTGGCCGCGCTGCACCGTGATCCAGGCCTCGCGCTGGCGGCGGCGCTCGTCCTCGTCGTCGCGCGGATCCCAGCCGATCGCGGTGGGGTAGAGCAGGAGCTCGGCCCCCGCCAGGGCCATGAGCCGGGC
>JAVQWE010000568.1:0-714 GCA_033579175.1 Phycisphaerales bacterium
CCAAGCCGAGGCAACGCGATATACTCTTATCAGGCAGAAGGCTAATGGAGAAAGCGCGAAGACGGGCAACACATTCTATGACGCCGTTGTGCGCCTCACGCCCAGCCAAGCCATCGTCTACGACCTCAACATTGAGCCTGACCATAACTACATTGCCCAAGGCTTCGTGAGTCATAACTCCACCTACATTCGGCAGAACGCCTTGATTGTGTTGATGTCTCATATCGGCAGTTTCGTGCCTGCCGACCGCGCCGAGATTGGGCTGGTAGATCGGATTTTCACCCGCGTTGGGGCGCGCGATGAGCTTGCTACAGGGCAGTCCACCTTCATGGTGGAAATGACCGAGACCGCCAACATCCTCAACAACGCCACGCCGCGCAGCTTGGTAATCCTGGATGAAATTGGGCGCGGCACCAGCACCTACGACGGCTTAGCAATCGCGTGGGCAGTGGCAGAGTACCTGCACGCGATTGGCTGTAAAACGCTGTTTGCCACGCACTACCACTACCTGAACGAGTTGGCGAACCGTTTGCAGGGCGTGGCAAACTATCGCGTGGCGGTGAAGGAGCAAGGCGATCGGATTATCTGGCTGCACAAGGTGTTGCCGGGCGGCACCGACCGCAGCTACGGCGTGCATGTGGCGCGGATGGCAGGCGCGCCGCCTGAGGTCGTAGAGCGCGCGGAGCAAATCCTGCGCGAGTTCGAAAAGCGCGG
>JAVQWE010000569.1:0-712 GCA_033579175.1 Phycisphaerales bacterium
GTTCCGCTCCAAAGCCCACTCTTACTGTTCCAAGTGGGCTTTTGTTTTATCCGAACCATGCACCAACCCTTAACATACCTATGAGCAATTCCTGCCAGTCATTCGCCCAACGTCATATTGGTCCCCGCTCTGCCGAAATAGACCAAATGCTCGCGACCGTCGGCTTCAGCTCTCTTGAGGAGTTCACTCGTGCTGTTGTTCCTTCTGATATTCGGCTCAATGCTCAGCTTGAGCTTCCACCTCCCCTGAGTGAACACGAAGTCCTTGCACGACTTCGCCATCTTGCCGGGCGCAACAAGCTCTATCGGTCATTTATCGGCATGGGGTACTACGGAACTATCACTCCTCCAGTCATCCAGCGGAACATCCTCGAGAATCCGGGCTGGTACACGCCCTATACGCCCTATCAGTCGGAAATCGCCCAGGGACGTTTGGAAGCTTTGCTGACCTTTCAGACAATGGTAAGTGATCTGACTGGCATGGAAATTTCCAATGCCTCGCTGCTCGACGAAGCAACAGCAGTCGCCGAAGCTGTCCATATGATGTTTTCAATCGCGGGCCATACCAGCACGCGAAATGTTGTTTATGCCGACGACACGCTTTTCCCCCAGACCATTGCAGTTCTCCAAACTCGCTGTAACGCCGTAGGAATAGAACTCCGTATTGCACCATGGCAGCAGTGGAAATTCGATGACCAGCTTATCGGGGGAAT
>JAVQWE010000570.1:0-671 GCA_033579175.1 Phycisphaerales bacterium
GTCCCGACCTGCCGGTCGATGCTCGTGTCCTAGTCGCGGGTGCAGGCGGTTTCATCGGCGGGCACCTCGTCGCCGCGTTGCGCCGGCTCGGTTTCCGGCGGCTGCGCGCGGTGGACATCAAGCCCACGGACGAATGGTTCCAGCGCTTCGACGACGTCGAAAACCTCGTCCTGGACCTGCGGCTTCCCGCCGCTTGTGCCCGAGTCTGCGAGGACGTCACCTGGGTCTTCAATCTCGCCGCCGACATGGGCGGCATGGGGTTCATCGAGACCCACAAAGCCGAGTGCATGCTTTCGGTGTTGATCAACACCCATCTCTTGGTCGCCGCTCGCGACGCCGGCGTGCGGCGCTATTTCTTCGCCTCTTCGGCCTGTGTCTACAACGCCGAGAAGCAGGCTCGGCCGGACGTCACCGCGCTCAAGGAGGAAGACGCCTATCCCGCGATGCCGGAGGACGGCTACGGCTGGGAAAAGCTCTTCAGCGAGCGGATGTGTCGACACTTCACCGAGGACTTCGGGCTCGAGACGCGTGTCGGCCGCTACCACAACGTCTACGGTCCCCACGGCACCTGGTGCGGCGGTCGCGAGAAAGCGCCGGCGGCGATCTGCCGCAAGGTCGCGCAGGCGAAGCTTCTCGGCACCGAGGAGATCGAGATCTGGGGCGACGGCGAG
>JAVQWE010000571.1:0-657 GCA_033579175.1 Phycisphaerales bacterium
GAAGCCACGCACGGCACCGCGCCCAAATACGCGGGTCAAGACAAAGTCAATCCCGGCTCCGTGATTCTTTCGGGCGAAATGATGCTGCGCTACCTTGGCTGGACGGAAGCCGCCGACCTCATCATCAAAGGCTTGAACGGCGCGATTGGTCAAAAGACCGTTACCTACGACTTCGCTCGACTGATGGAGGGCGCGAAGGAAGTTAGGTGCTCCGAGTTCGCCAAAGAGGTCGTTAAACACATTGAACAATGATGGTCTCGAAAAGGCGTTGTTCGTTTGAGCAACGCCTTTCGCTTTCGCGTCGACGGCGATGAACATTCCCGAAAAATACCTCCGCCACATTTGGAAAAATCTTTACCTCAATCTCGCCACGCTTCAAACCGTCGACGCAAAGCCGCTTCAAATTCTCGCGGTCGGAACGCTCAATCGCAACGAGGGCGCGGATTTTCTCGGCGCGAAAATTTTGATCGATGGCGAAGAGCGATTCGGAGACGTCGAAATTCACGCGCGCGCGTCGGATTGGAAGCGGCATCGGCATGGCGAAAGCGCGCATTACGACAAGGTGATTCTGCACGTCGTCTTCGAGCGCGACGAACCGATCCCCGATTCGCCGCCCGTTTTGGAACTTTCGAAACATTTGAACGACGATTTGCATCG
>JAVQWE010000572.1:0-613 GCA_033579175.1 Phycisphaerales bacterium
GTAGTTCATCTGCCGCCGGGAGACGACGCGGACGAGCGTCTGCTCGGCATTCTCCCACAAGGCCGGAGCTCCGACGTATTTGCGGCTGTTCGGGTCACGGACGCTGACACGGACGCGATAGTCACTCAGACCAAGCGTTTGCAGAATCATCAACACCAGGTCGATGTTGTGTTCCAACTCATCCTCCACCTGTTCCGGCGTGACGAATAGATGGGCGTCGTCCTGAGTGAATCCGCGCACGCGGGTCATGCCGCCCAATTCACCGGACTGCTCGAAGCGATAGACCGTGCCGAACTCGGCGAGGCGTACGGGCAGGTCGCGGTAGCTCCGCGGCTGCGACTTGTAAATCTGTATGTGGTGCGGGCAATTCATGGGCTTGAGGAGGTAGCCCTCCTGACTGTTCAGCCAGGAACGGAGAACATGCAGGCGCGCCGCGGAATCCGATGCGTTCCGGTATTCCTGGGCCAGATTGCGTGCATCCTGAGCAACCTGGGCCCAGGAATATTGGGTGTTGTCATCGGGGCCGGTCGGAACATCGCCTCGGCTGAACGACTCGACCAAGTTCAGGAACGCCTCTTCCCGATCGCCAGTCAAGCGCCCTTTCTCCAGGAGC
>JAVQWE010000573.1:0-587 GCA_033579175.1 Phycisphaerales bacterium
CGCCGGGCGAGCTTTTCCGGCTTCCGGAGCACGCGGCGACGCTCGAAAAAATCGCCGCGACGCGCGGCGAGGCATTCTATCGCGGCGATCTCGCCGAAAAACTCGAATCGCACGCGCGCGCAAGCGGCGCCGCGCTGCGCGCGGCCGACCTCGCCGCGCACGAATCCGACTGGGTCGCGCCGCTCGCGATCGACTACCGCGGCTACACCGTGCACGAGCTGCCGCCGAACGGACAAGGCATCGTCGCGCTCGCCGCCCTCGGGATCCTTTCGCACTTCGATCTGGCGAGCCTTCCGGTGGACGGCGCCGAGAGCCTGCACCTGCAGATCGAGGCGGTGAAGCTCGCGTTCGCCGATGCGCTCGCCTACGTCGCCGATCCGGCCCACATGCCGTTCGCGGCCGAGACGCTGCTCGATCCGGCGTATCTCGCGGCGCGCGCGCGGCGCATCGACCGGCGCCGCGCGCAGGTCTTCGCCGCCGGCTCGCCGCCTGCCGGCGGCACCGTCTACCTCACCGCCGCCGACGCCTCGGGCAGGATGGTGTCGCTCATCCAGTCGAATTACATGGGGTTCGGCTCGGGCGTCGTG
>JAVQWE010000574.1:0-580 GCA_033579175.1 Phycisphaerales bacterium
TGGGGTTGTATTTTCCCGTCACCACCAGCAAGTCCCGGTAGTTGAGCGACCAAGCCTTCATGCGCAGGAGCAACTGTCCGGGACCGGGCGCAGGCGAAGGCCGTTCGACGATTCGCAGCTTATCGATGCCGAACGCGGCTATCTCGTACGCTTTCATGGCTCCTCCGTAGAATAGGTCATCATGCACGACTACGAGAAGCTGGGCTTGTTCTATCTCGGCCGGCGAACTGACAACCAACAGAAGCTCCTCTACGATTCGAAGGACCTGGTGACGCACGCCGTGTGTGTCGGCATGACGGGCAGTGGCAAAACCGGCCTCTGCATCGGGCTTTTGGAAGAGGCGGCCCTCGACGGCATCCCCGCGCTGGTGATCGATCCGAAAGGAGACCTGGCCAATCTTCTTCTGACTTTTCCTGAACTCCGCCCGGCGGACTTCGAGCCTTGGGTGAACGAAGACGACGCACGCAAGAAAGGCCTTTCTACGGCGGAGTACGCGGCGCAGCAGGCTGAGCTTTGGAAAAACGGGCTGGCGAAGTGGGACCAGGACGGCGCCCGCATTGCGCGGCTGCGGGAGGCGGCC
>JAVQWE010000575.1:0-278 GCA_033579175.1 Phycisphaerales bacterium
ACCTGTTCTACCACCCTGTGTTCAAAGATGGCGCGTTCACCTCTAACGACCCTCAGGTGCGCGCCTACGCCCTGCAGAAGTCCATGCAAGCCATTGACCTCGCCGTGGAGCTGGGCGCGGAGATTTACGTCTTCTGGGGCGGACGCGAGGGCACGGAGTGCGACGCCAGTAAAGACCCTGTGGATGCCCTGAAGCGTTATCGCGAGTGCATCAACTTCCTCATCCACTACGTGAAAGACCAGGGGTACCATCTGCGCTTTGCGATGGAGCCCAAGCCC
>JAVQWE010000575.1:288-571 GCA_033579175.1 Phycisphaerales bacterium
CGGCGACATCTTCCTACCTAACGTTGGTGCTATGCTTGCCTTCATCCAGACCCTAGACGACCCCGATATGGTAGGCGTCAACCCCGAGGTGGCGCACGAGCACATGGCGGGGCTGAACTTCACGCACGCCGTCGGTCAGGCGCTGGAGGCAGGCAAGCTGTTTCACATCGACCTCAACGCGCAGAAGCTCACGCGCTTCGACCAAGACTTGCGCTTCGGCTCGGAAGACATCAAGGGCGCCTTCTTCCTCGTGAAGCTGCTGGAGGACCACGGTTACGATGGA
>JAVQWE010000576.1:0-560 GCA_033579175.1 Phycisphaerales bacterium
TTCCGGGCAGAGAAACACCGAAGGCACCAGCGAACGATCCCCCTTGATGTATTTGTCGCGATCCAGAATCGGAGCCCATCCGTCCAGGGGCACGCCGGGTCCGCCCTGCGTGCCGGTCATATGGTACGATGGAATGATGTAACCGTTGTTGTTGGCCACATACATCGTCAACGCCTGCCCGATCTGACGCAGGTTCGACTTGCATTTGACATCATTGGCCTGTCTTCGAGCGGCGTTGAGAGCCGGAACCAGAATCGCAATCAGAATCGCAATGATCCCGATCACCACCAGCAATTCCACCAGCGTGAAACCCGCTCCGCGGTTTCGCATTCGACCTCCTGTCCGATGTCATGCGGGATTCGCCCGGCCGAAGAGCCCGTTTCATCGGCGCTAAAGACCAATCACGGTTCTGACTGCGCCCGAACCCGCCCGAAGAGCACCCCTCACCTGCCCTTGCCAAAGAACCAGCCAATCATCCCCAGCACCAGCGCCCCAACCAATCCACCGCCGGCCAGATACAGCGTGGGAAGGTCTTTCGTGAACTGAATAATGTCTGGACG
>JAVQWE010000577.1:0-541 GCA_033579175.1 Phycisphaerales bacterium
GACCTGACCTTCGAGCGGTTTCTGAACCCTGAACGCATCCAGATGCCCGATATCGATATGGACTTCGAGGACGCGCGGCGCGACCTTGTCATTAAATATGTGCGCGAGAAGTACGGGCAAGACCGCGTGGCGCAGATTATCACCTTCGGCACGCTGGCGGCGAAAGCCGCGCTGCGCGATGTCGCCCGCGTGATGAACATCGCGCCTGCGCTGGTAGACCGCCTCGCGAAAGCGATTCCCACGCAGCCGGGCATGACCCTCGAGAAAGCCCTCGCGATTGCCGAAGTGAAGCAGGAGTACGAGCGCAACCCCGACGCCCGCAAACTGATTGACATGGCGCGCAAACTGGAAGGTATCACGCGCAACGCGAGCGTGCATGCGGCGGGCGTGGTCATCTCCAAAGACCCGCTGGTGGAGCATGTACCCCTCGCGCGCTCGGCGGACGGCGAACCCGTGACGCAGTATCATATGGGCGCACTGGAGCAAATCGGGCTGCTGAAGATGGACTTTCTGGGGCTGTCGAACCTCTCCGCGCTGGCGC
>JAVQWE010000578.1:0-525 GCA_033579175.1 Phycisphaerales bacterium
TAGCGCTCGATCATCGCCGGGACCTGCTCGCTCTGGTCCGGATGGACCAGGAACACGATCTCGTAGTGACGCATCGACTCTCGACTCCCGGATGCGCGCCCCGCGGGGCGCGGAACAGCCCCCCGTCGGGCGGTGGGGCGAGTCAGGCCGCCAGCGGCGGCGAGCCGTGCATTATCCCGGACCCGCTCCCTTCCGGGCAAGCCCCCCGGCCGCGTCCGCCCCGCGCTGCGCCTCGATCCAGTCGCGCACCCGCGCCTCGAGCAGGGACAGGGGCAGCGGCCCCTCGGCGAGCAGCAGCTCGTGGAAGTCCCTGAGGTCGAAGCGCTCGCCCAGTGCCGCCTCCGCCTCGCGGCGCAGCCTCAGGATCTCGAGCTCCCCGATCTTGTAGGCCAGCGCCTGCCCCGGCCAGGCGATGTAGCGGTCGATCTCGTTGACGATGTCGGCCTCGCTCTTGGCGGCGTTGGCGCGGAAGAACTCGATCGCCTGCTCGCGGCTCCAGCCGAGGGCGTGGATCCCGGTGTCCAC
>JAVQWE010000579.1:0-525 GCA_033579175.1 Phycisphaerales bacterium
GGGTGGCCCTGAAAGTCTTGCGTCCCGACCTGCCGCCCGAGCAGATGTCCCGCGATCGCTTCCTGCGCGAGGCCCGGGCGATGGCCTCCATCGACCACGAGAACGTCTGCACAATTTACCAGGTCGATGAAGCAGATGGTCGCCCGTTCATGGCCATGCAGATGCTCCTCGGCGAGACGCTCGAGAGGCGTTTGGAGCGCGACGGGCGCTTGCCGGTGGCAGAAGCCGCCCGCATTGGCCGGGAGGTCGCCTTGGGGCTGGCGGCTGCACATGCCAAGGGGATCATTCACCGCGACATCAAGCCGGCCAATATTTGGCTGGAGGCCGGCACTGGCCGGGTCAAACTTCTGGACTTCGGCTTGGCCTTGCCGCGCGACAGCGTGCATTTGACCCGCTCAGGCTTCGTGATCGGCACCCCGGCCTTCATGTCGCCAGAGCAGGCCCGCGGCGAACCGCTCGATGCCCGCAGCGATCTGTTCAGCCTCGGTGTTGTCCTTTATCTTGCCACCACGGGCGAGCGTCCCT
>JAVQWE010000580.1:0-522 GCA_033579175.1 Phycisphaerales bacterium
GGCCCTATCTGCCGCCACCGCAGGCGGCGCTGGAAGCCGACTACCGGCGCGAACTCGCGGCGAAATTCGGCATCGTGTTCAACCGCCTCTATACGATCACCAACATGCCGATCAACCGCTTTCGACTGCACCTCGCGAAGTCGGGACAGTACGAGGCGTACATGGAAAGGCTTCTTGCCGCCTTCAATCCGGCGGCGGCCGAAGGCGTCATGTGCCGCACGCTCGTCAGCGTCGGCTGGGACGGCCGGATCTACGACTGCGACTTCAACCAGATGGCCGACGTGCCGGCGCTGGGCAAGAGCGGAAGACCGCTCACCGTCCATGACTTCGACTTCGACGATGCGCTCGGTCGACGCCTGCGCTTTGCGTCGCACTGCTTCGGCTGCACGGCGGGCGCCGGCAGCTCCTGCGGCGGCGCTCTCGCCTGATCGCTCAGGTAAAGTCCGGGTTGCGATGAAAGTGTTCGGCTTCGCCGGCTGGTCGGGAAGCGGAAAGACCACTTTGATCGAAGCGCTCATTCCG
>JAVQWE010000581.1:0-514 GCA_033579175.1 Phycisphaerales bacterium
GCCGAGCGGATCCTGCATCGGATCGATCAAGGTCAGCACGCGCTCGCGCTGATAGTCGTGCATCAGCGTCCACGCCAGCGGCAGCGTCGCCAGCCCCGCCAGCAGCAGCGCCGCCAGCCATTTCCACGGCAGGCCGGCGAAATAGATGACGAAGAAGCCGGCGGCCAGCACCAGCACCGCCGTGCCCAGATCCGGCTGCTTGGCGATCAGCGCCACCGGCAGCAGCACCAGCGCGGCGGCCACCAGGAAGTCGAGCGCGCGCACCGCACCCTCGCGCCGGTGGAAATACCAGGCGAGCATCAGGGGCAGCGCCAGCCGCATGATCTCGGAGGGCTGGATACGCGCGACGCCGATGTCGAGCCAGCGCGTCGCGCCCTTGACGGTGACGCCCCTGACCTCCACCGCCAGCAGCAGGAGCAGCCCCACCGCATCGGCGTGGGCGGCGAATTACATCAGCCGCGCTGGCGACAGCTGCGCGACCAGCAGCATCACCAGCGCGGCGACCGCCAGGTTG
>JAVQWE010000582.1:0-230 GCA_033579175.1 Phycisphaerales bacterium
CCGACGAGGCGCAGATTTCGGAGAACTCGGCGTTTTCGGACAGGAAGCCGTAGCCTGGGTGAATCGCGTCGGCATTGGTGATTTCGGCGGCGGCGATGATGCGCGGAATGTTGAGGTAACTTTCTTTGCTCATTGGCGCGCCAATGCAAACGGCTTCGTCGGCGTATTTGACGTGAAGCGAATCCGCGTCGGCGGTGGAATAAACGGCGACGGTTTGTATGCCCATTTCG
>JAVQWE010000582.1:240-511 GCA_033579175.1 Phycisphaerales bacterium
GTTTGCGTTGCGAGGCGAGGCGATTACTCGACTAAAAAGAGCACTTGGTCGAACTCGACGGGCTTGCCGTTTTCGACGAGGATTTTGACGATTTTGCCGTCGACATCGCTTTCGATTTCGTTCATCAGTTTCATCGCCTCGATGATGCAGAGCACTTTGCCTTTGGTGATGGTGTCGCCGACTTGCACGTAGGGGTTGGCGTCGGGCGCGGGCGCGCGATAGAACGTGCCCACCATTGGCGAGCGAATTTCTTTGTATTTCTTCGCGGGTT
>JAVQWE010000583.1:0-502 GCA_033579175.1 Phycisphaerales bacterium
TGTTGCAGGCGATGAATACCGGCCACGATGGCTCGATGACCACGATCCACGCCAATACGCCGCGTGATGCGATTAGCCGTATTGAAACGATGTGTTTGATGGCCGGTATGGATCTCCCTGCCCGCGCGATCCGCGAACAGATCGCTTCCGCCATTCACGTCTTTGTCCAACAGTCACGCTTGAAAGATGGTTCGCGCAAAGTGACCCAGATTACCGAAGTCGCTGGTATGGAAGGCGATGTGGTCGTTTTGCAAGATATCTTTGTCTTTGAACAGACTGGCATTGACGAGAAGGGCAAGATCGTCGGCCAGTTGCGCCCGACTGGCGTGCGACCGCGCTTCCTCGAGAAGTTTGAGGCGCTCAATATCTTTTTACCGCCCACGATCTTTGGATCGTCGGAACGTTTCAGTTTCTAACTATCTCGGCCACTACCGGCACTAGAGGGAGGCGTCGATCCTATGGATCTCTTGCTCGCACCAGAGATGCAGCCGATCATAATCGG